>JAGOEX010000168.1 GCA_017997475.1 bacterium | reverse complement strand
CATCCGACTCCGTCATGGCTTCGTCGGACAAGTCATCAGAAATGTCGGGATCGGGAACCGATGTGTCAATGTCGGGCTGAGTGTTGTCAAGATCATGCAAATCCTGCTCATCCTGTGAATCATGGTTCTGACTGTTTGAGCTACACGAAATCAGAAAAAGTGTGAAAACAAGAATTGCAACCTTCATAAAACCCTAAAAAATCAAATAATTAACGGGTCAGATTATCTCAAAAACCAAAATTAATCAAGTGACGATATAAATAATTTGACGAAAATAATTCAACCAGCTATATTTGACAGCGTTTAGTGTTAATTAGGGGAAAAGATGCAAAATCAGATAATCATTTATCAACCTGAAGTCGGCTTGTCATCCCTTGAAGTACGGCTTGAAAACGAAACTGTATGGCTCACACAAAATCAGATGGCGGAGCTTTTTGACAAAAACAGAAAAACAATAACAGAGCATATCAACAATATTTATAAGGAATTAGAATTACAAAGAGATTCAACTAGCCGGAAATTCCAGCTTGTTCAAAAAGAAGGTGGGAGAGAAATCGTCAGAGAGATTGAACATTACAACCTTGATGTAATAATTTCAGTTGGTTATCGTGTTAAATCAAAAAGGGGAACTCAGTTTCGAATATGGGCAAACAAAGTTCTCAAAGAATACCTTATGAAAGGTTATGCACTCAATCAGCGGATCGAGCAGATCGAAGAAAAAACTGTTTATCATATCGGCGGCTCGCTCAAAGATCTCGGGAAAAAGCTGTTTGCATTTTCAAGGATAGAAATTAACCCTCAAATTATATTGAATTACCTTCTTGAATCCTGAAATCTTACTCCTCAAACGGACAGACCCATGACTCCTTGCAATAGCATTCCCTGTCACGCATGAAGGTTCTCCACTGTATTAATAACTCAAGTTTAAGCTGAAATTTAATGATAAAATATGGGGGTTGTGGACAATGCTCCAACTGTATTCTGAATTTATTCCTAATCCGAAAAATTTGGCAAAAACGATGTCAAATCCGCATCTTGCATAAAATCCTGGCGAAAAATCGGCAACTGTGTCATTTGTCGTTTCAGAGTAGTTTATTCCGACAAGGAAATTGAGTCCGGTTCCAATGAAAAGAAAAAGCCGGTCTTTAAAAAGCGGAAGTACCGTTTCCGGTCCGAAAGTGAGCTGGGGGGCAAAGAATTTAGCTTTCCTTCTTCCAGGATCAGATGTCTCTTTTTCCTCAAATTGGAAATGGAGGGAAAGTGAAGAATGTATTCTGAAGTATCTATCAAGGGCAGGTTGAAAGTTGAGAGTTATGTTCATTCCGTGTTCTGAATATCCGGAGTAATTGTGAAACCAGCTGTGTCCTGTGGATATTCCTGCAGATGAAGAGAGTTTTTCTTTAGCAGATATCGACAAATGAATTATAAAGATCAGAATGAATAAAACTGTTTTTTTCATTTAACCATTCATTTTCACAAGGTTTTCAGGGATCACGCCGTTACTTATATATTTCGATTTAGCATTTTTAAATGTTACTGTTCCTAAAGCCATTCCTTTTTTTTTCATCACATTTTTTCGTTCTGTGAACCACACTTCTCCGCTCATCCCTTTCTTTGCTTTGCTGTAAGTTATTGCAAGAATGCAACCTGTTGTAATATTTTCACTTTTGGGCTGTTCTCCCTTTTTCATCTTAAGTATTACATGACTTCCGTGATAATCTTTGGCGTGAAACCAGATGTCATGCGGAGATGAAATTTTGAAAGTGAGTTCATCGTTATCTTTTGCCTCTTTTCCGACAAGAAATACCGCTCCGTCGGGGGAATGAAATTCATGATACGGCTTATGGACATTTTGAGCCCGTTTTTTCTGAACTGTCTGCTTTTTTTCAATGTTTCCATCCTGTTGCACAATGCCATCAATCTCGAGCCGGGCAAGCTCCTCTTTTGCCGATACAACCCTTTTTTCAGCATGAATAATTCCGATTTTTGCTTTTTTCACTTTTAAAAAGAACTTCTCCATGTTTTCAACAACTGTTTTAACGGGATCAAGTGCCAAAGTGACAGTTTCGCCGGAAAAATCAGTTAATTCAATCATTTCTTTTCTTTGAGAAGGATCAAGAGAGTACAGATTGGCTTTTAACAGTGCGGCATTGACAGAATATTTTTCAATATCGGCAGCACAGTCAGCGATCTTTTTTTGAAGTGTCTCAATGGCCAAAACAAGTTTTTTTCTCTTTTTCTCAACAGCGTTTTTTATTTCATCGGCTCTTTTTTTCTGCTGCTTTTCAATGAACATTAATTCGTAACGGGTTGGATCGCTTGTTAGTGGCTCAAAATATTTCATAGGTATTTCAAGAGGTTGCAGTTCATTGTCGTTTTTTTCGATCCATTTTACTCCACCAGTACGGTCAATTATTCTGACAGCCCTGTTGTTGAAAAGGGGAATTATCAGGGATGTTTCAAAAAGTTCAATGTTAACAGCTTTTCCAAATTCCGGCATGGCTGAAACACCGTTGATCCGGCCCGCAACATTTGCCCTTAAACCCTCTTCAAGTCGTGTCATCGGCTCTTTGGGGAACTTCGTTAAGTCCAAAACAGGGAACATGACTTTTTCTTTTATGTTGAAATATATTGCAGGTACATTTCTACCGAAAAGTTTTAAAACGGTTCCTCCATGAGAACGGAAAATACCGCTGATTATTGCTCCTGTTGCAGATTCATTAAGAAATTCAGATACTTGAATTATGTCTGAAAGATACATTCTATCCGCCGAAAAAGGACTCTATGCGACGGTTGCCCGAAGCGTTTCTTGCCCTGTTCCTTGACCAGAGACGGAGTTCCTTGATGTTCTCTTCATAGGTTTTTGAAAGGGGAACAGTTCTTCTTAGAACCTCTTCAATGGTTTTCTGATTAAGTTCTGAGTTTCTTGAATAGGCAGTGATCAGAGAATCAACAACTATCTGCTCTATCTCGGCTCCGCTGAAATTTTCAGAATCTGTCGCAAGTTTCGGAATGTCGAAATTTTCAGGAACACGGTTTCTTTTTTTTATGTGTATCCTGAAGATCTCCTCCCTTTCTGCTTTTGAAGGAAGATCAACAAAAAATATCTCGTCAAAACGCCCTTTTCTTAACAGTTCAGGCGGCAGAAGCGACACTTTGTTGGCAGTCGCAACAAGGAAAACCGGAACCGTCTTTTCCTGCATCCATGTCATGAGCCAGCCCAGTACTCTTCTTATTTCCGCACCTTCGCTTTCCTGTGACAGCGCTTTTTCAAGCTCGTCTATCCAAAGGACAACGGGGGCGAAACCTTCGATCGTGGCAATGGCATCTTTCAAAAGTTCTTCAACACTTCTCCCCTTCTGGAAAAGGTTTATGAAATCAAGCCGGACAAGAGGAAAATTCCAAATGTTTGCAATGACTTTGCTTGTAAGCGATTTGCCACACCCCTGAACTCCGAGCATGAGCATCCCTTTAGGCAGAGGGATCCCGAACTCTCTTGCCGATTCAGAGAAATTCCCTTTTCTTTCAATGATCCATTTTTTAAGCTCGTTCAGCCCTCCGATCGCATCAATACCGTCATCAATGTGAACGACTTCAAGGATCTCGTTCTGTCTTAAAAGGTTCCGCTTGCTCTCGAGTATTGAGCTTATCGCACTGCTTTCATCAAGTTCGGCAAGGTTCTTTAACATCTCATAAACCCTTGAAAAAGGGAACCCTTTCAGATTTTCAAATATTGTTTTCTTCCCCATTTCAGAAAACGGCAGATTGTCGATCACGCTGTTAAAAATTGAAATGTCCAACTGTTCAGTCTCAACAGTCGCATATCGTACAAGAACTGAAGGAAGATCAAGTTCGCGGCAGTAGAAAGTGACATTTGACGGACTTTTTGAAATGGAATCAAGAAAGCTCAGGCATTCAGTTTCATCTGAAAAAAGGTGCTCTGCATAAGCTAAAGAGACATTTTCACCCCTTTTTACCGATTCATTGATCGTTAAAATAAGATCGTCCCTTGTTTTATCGCACCATTCGATGCGGGCCTTATCACTTCTTATACTGAAAACCGGGTCACCGCAGATCACTATTTTTAACATTCCAGTTCCTCCGGAAAAATTTGAATGATTATACAGCAACATAAAATTTTTGGCAACTTGAAAAGCATTAAAAAACATCACCTTAAAACCTTTACAATAATTTAAATAAATATATAATTTTTTGTTAATTTAGAAACTCCGAGGAATATATCATGAAAAACATCATTACAACAATTTTGATCATCGTTTTTTTTAATGCACAACTTTTTGCCGCCGGTAACACACCGCTTATCGAAGTAAGTAAAAGAAATGCAAAAAAAGTTGAAGAGAAAAAACCTGCTCCTAAAAAACCGGTCGTGATAGAAGAAGAGGACGAGGAAGACGAAGAAGACGAAGAAGACGAAGAAGACGAAGAAGACGAAGAAGACGAGGAGGAAGAAGAAGTTGCTCCGGTAGTGAAAAAACCGGCACAGACAGAGAAAAAATCTACAGCAGTTGAGAAAAAAGCTGAACCGGTAAAAAAAGAGATGGTTGCTGAACCCAAACCAGTTGAAAAGTCTACTGTTCCGGCAACTGTTCAAAAACCGGTTCAACCCGTTCCTGCCGGTGAACCGAAAAAACTTCTTGTTCAGAAAATTACAGGTGTTGATGTTGAAGAATCAGTTGCAAGAACAGTTGAAGAAGCAATAGTTCTAAACATTGGTTCTAGAGCGGGATATTCGGTTGTAACAAGTGCTGAAATGGAAAGTGCTATAAAATTCACTGAAAAATCAATGGTAATGGGATGTGAATCGTCAACTGAATGTCTTGTAGAAATACAGAAGAAACTTGATTGTGACACTCTTATTTCGGGGAAAGTGGCAAAACTGGGTGATGAGTTCATCCTTTCGCTGAATACTGTTAATGTCAATGACGGTTCTGTGGGACTGAGAACAACAGCGCAGGCAAAAGACATTGCCGAACTGAAAACAAAACTTCCTCTTGCACTTGATGAAATAATGGGGATCGCTGAGATCAAGCCGATGTTCCAGCTTAAGCCCGGTGAAGAGTTGAAGCTCGCGGTAATGCCCCTTGCCGCAAGAGGTGTGGAAACTGCGACAGCTGATGCTCTTACTGCAATACTTTCTTCGGAACTTAATTCAATTCAGGGTGTCAGTGTAATCGGTCAGGACGATATAAAGGCGATGCTTGCAAAAGTTGAAATGGATGCAACAATGCAGTGCAGCGACAGCCTTGAGTGCATTGTTGAAATCGGAGCATCCCTTGGTCTTTCAAAACTTATCACCGGTTCAGTCGGAAAAGTCAAAAACACATGGGTCATCGGAGTTCAGCTTATTGATACAAGAAAAGGGGAAGTTGACAATCGTGTTCTTGAAAGTTTTGACGGTGAACAGGATGAACTTAGAAATGCAATAAAACTGGCGGCTTACCAGATCGCCGGAATTGATTACAGTTCAAAAAAAGGGGGGATCGATCTTTCTTTTAATGTCAAGGAGGCCTCAATTCAGATAGGAAGCGAAAAAGGTGAAATAAAGAAAAATCAGTATAAATTGACAGATATTCTTCCCGGAAGATACAGCTTGAAAGTTATTGCAGACCCCAAAGATTACATTCCTTTCCAGACTGACATCTACATTGCTCCGGGTGCAAACAATGTAAAAAATCTCACAATACTTAAAACTCCCACTCCCTGGTACAAAACATGGTGGTTCTGGACAGTTACGGGTGTTGTCGTTTTAGGAGCCGCTGCGGCAACGACAACTGTTCTGATGCTTGAAAGTAAAGATGACGGATTCGTTGAAACACAGATGGGAAATAAGTGAGGAGAAATAAATCATGAAAAGATCCTTTTTCGTTTTTGTCATTTTTATGATGGTTTTTTTCCCCTCCTGCGAGCAGTTTGAGCAGGGTGGACTGCGTTTTGAATACAGCTGGAGCGATGCTGAAGGGAAAGCGATTGAGCCGCCTGCACTGGATGATCTGTATGCGTGGGCTGAACTTACATACAAGGGTGAGCAGAAAACGACAGGTCCTGTTGCGATGGCTG
>JAGOEX010000167.1 GCA_017997475.1 bacterium | reverse complement strand
GAAAGACAGGAGGCAAAAGAGTCGTATCTCCGTCTTTTTGAGCCGTGGGGCTGGGTGATAGGTACAGGAATCTATCTCCATGATGTTTCTTTTGAACTTTCAGTAATAAGGAGCCGCTTTATTTATACTGTTTCGATAATAGCGGCTGTCCTTTTGGGCCTTCTTCTGATCATGATAAGAGGAGGTCTCCTTTTTGAAAAACAGCGTAAGGTGGCTGAAAAAAGACTTCAGGAATCAAATGACCGGTACAGATCGCTTGTCCATGCCGCCGCGGAAGGTCTTCTTTTTGTAAGAAACGGGCTCTGCTCTTATGCAAATCCTGTTATGCTCAAACTGATCGGCTGCAGTGAAGCGGAACTTGGCCTCATTGAATGGAACGAACTTTTCCCCGGATTTCCAAATGAGCCGGCAGAGAACGCTAAATATCATGAATGTCAACTGCTGCGGCTTGACGGAACGGACATCCCGTGTACAGTCAGGATAACCGGAGATAACAGATCCAGTGACAGTTTTGTATGCATTGTCAGACGAAGAGAGAATAATTCTCAACCCGTTAATTATTCTTCAGAAAACATATTAAAGAAAATTCTAAGACTTCCGGCATCAATTGCCTCAGACATCGCAAGTGAAATATATGCGGCAAAAGACTCGCAGGAAGTAATTGACCTTTGCAGAAAAACCCCTGAACTTGCTGTTGCCATGCTTGCAGGCGGCGCAAACACGCTGGCAGTGACAAAAGCTGTTACAGCAATAACTGATGCCGCGACAAGACGGTTCATCGAACTAAAACAGAATGAAATAGGAAAAGAGCCTGTTCCGTTCACTTTTATCGTGCTCGGAAGTCAGGGAAGGAATGAACAGACCCTTTTTACAGATCAGGATAACGCGATCATATATCATGACGACGGAAGCGGAGATCATCAAGTGGAAACTTACTTCAACGAACTTGCACAGTCAGTCTGCGGAAATCTTGCAAGATCGGGATACCGTCCGTGCGGCGGCAAAATAATGGCCGAAAACAGAAAATGGTGCCAGCCGCTGAGTGTATGGAAAGCATATTTTTCCAACTGGATAAACCGGACTGAACCTAAAGACATAATGGAACTCAATACATTTCTTGACCTTCGATGTCTTACCGGAAATGAACAGATGGTTACTGAACTCAGGGATCATATTTTCAAAGAGATCTCTACCCATCCTCAATTTTTTCTTTTCATCGCGAATGAACTGCTTAATTTCAAAGTGCCTCTAAGAATTTTTGCAGACAAAATGCTCGACCTGAAATCAGCGATGATGCCTGTTGTAAACTATGCAAGAATATTTGCTCTTAAATATTCGATTCCTGCAGTTTCAACTGAAGAAAGACTTTCTGCGCTTTTTGACAACGGATTTTTAAGCAGTCATCAGTATCAGGATATAACAACGGTTTTTGAATCACTTCTGCGAATCCGGCTCAATCATCAGGCGGCAACCGTTGAAAATGGAAAAGAGCCGGACAACATTATAGATTCATCACTTCTTGGCAGCATGGATACAGCGGTATTGAAAGAATGTTTCAAAGAGATCGAAATCTTTCAGGAACACATCAAAAGAGCTTTCATGGGCGGATTGCAGATTTAGTTTACAGGAGAAAATTCAATGAAAATTTCAATCGGAGCAGATCACGGCGGTTTTGAGTTAAAAACAGAACTTGTTAAATTTATTAAATCTTTAGGGCACACAGTTATTGACAACGGGACAAATTCACCTGATTCTGTTGACTATCCTGACTATGCAAAAGTTGTGGCACATGACATCCTTGAAAAACGGGCTGACTTCGGAGTTCTCATCTGCGGAAGCGGTATCGGCATATCAATCGCTGCCAACAGATTTAAAGGGATCAGAGCGGCACTTGTCACAAGAAAGGAGTATGCGACACTTTCAAGACAGCATAATAACGCCAACATCATTGCCTTCGGCGGAAGATTCATAAAATTTGAAGAAGCCAAAGAATATCTTGAGATCTTTCTTCTTACACCTTTTGAAGGGGGAAGACACGAAAAAAGGGTCTGTAAGATAGACGATTAATTAAAAATCAATCTAAACCTAAAGCCATTTTGATCTTATTACCGATTTCGATGAGTGTTTCTTCCGAAACTGTTCCTTTGATTTCAACGACCCGTTCCTTGGCGATCGTTCTGACTTGCGCACAATCAGCTTTGGCAGGTTTTCCGGTTTCATTGATCATGACTTCAAATGCAGGAAAGAATCTATCCACTTTTGTAGTCATCGGAACAACAGAAATAAGCGGCGAGCGGCTGTTAAGCTGATCAATGGAAACCACTACTGCAAAATGGATGTTTTTTGTCTCTGATCCGACTGAAGGATTAAACTGGACAATAACTATAGCACCTCTCTTAATTTGGCCAGTTTTCTTCTGATTCGCTGTTGAATCCATCGAAATCCTCCATACTGCTCTTTAAATTGGCACAATAATCATCTATCTGACGGTTCAGTTCCGCCTGCGCTTTTTCTGCAATCGCATCGCGGATAAATTTGCTCAGGTTTTTAGGATTCGCCTGCTTGATAAGAAAAAAAGTCCTCGCATCAAGACCGATCGTGATATTTTTCATGACACACCTCCATGAACATCTTTAACAATATTACTAAAGACATAGCAATATGTCAATAGTTAATTATATGTATGTTTTAAGCAATATAATAAGGAATGTTTGACTGTTAAAAAGTCAAGACAGGTCAAATTCTGATCAAAAGATTATTTATGCGGTTCTTTTTCTAAGAAGCAATGCGGATATAGCGGCAAGAACTGCAAGAGCGGCAACAAGAAGAGCACTGCTGTCTGAACTGTCAACACCTACTGTTGCGCAACTGCAGCCATCTGGTTTCGGTATTGGCGGAACTTCACAGCCGACATCGCCTTCCTTGCATTCATATCTGAATATCTTTGATCTGATCGGGAGTTCGACAACACTTGCCTCATCATCAACGACCGTTATACCGCTGTTCGGTATTTCTATTCTTCCTGACATCGGATCATCAGCTTTCACCATGTTGAACTTCACATTTACCACAAGATATTTTTCTTCTCCTTCAAGATAGGAGATCGGCTGAATGAAATCACTGAACATCACTGTTGTTGAAACTGTTTCAAATTTTGTCTGCTCAGCAACTTTGAGATCACCCGTACCATCCTTGTTAGTGTCAACCCAGAGCGAAATCTCAGAAATTCCGTTCTCTTCTCCGAATTTCACATATCCTCCCGCGCTCGGGATCTTTATTGTGAATTTTTCTATGGTGTTGGCTCTCATAGCCGCTTTTGTCTTAAGCTGAAGTACCGGAATATTTTTGTTTATTTCAGAAAATGCAGGAACAGGAGGATCTTTCGGTCCGATCGTTACAATGAAGAAATCTCCTGTCGGCTCAAGCATGAAGGTTGCAAATTCTACATCGTTCTGGGAGACCATCGTGGTTCCCTGATCACTTATTTCAATTGAGTTTTCAGATTCAATGAGAAAATTGAAGATCGTTCCCTGAACTATTTCTTCAGCGTTGTAATTTACATCAGTCCTGACAAGGAAATAGTGTATATTCTTTCCAAGATATTTCTTGTGACCCGGATCAATGAAGAACTTAACATAATTTGTAAAAACTTCGCCTGTGGCAAGTATTGTGTCAACTGCTTCATCATATACACCGTTTCCGTCAAAATCGTAAATGAGCTCAAGATTTTTGAAACTGAAATTGGTGTCGCCCATTGTTTCATAATGTATCGTCGCGGCATCAAAATTGAAGAAACGATCCTCACAGTTTGTTACCTGGAGAGTGAACTGACCGACGACAAGTTTCTGTCCTTCATTATCCTTCGGAATTATTATCTTCGACCCGTCGGAAAGAGGAGAGTTTTTGCCAAGATCAAACTCAGCAGTCGAATTAAAGCAGGTTTTTGCAGGGTCATCAACACAGTAACATCCGTCACATGCGTAACCGTCAGAACAGGTTGCTCCACCTGCCTCTTCACCGCAGTCACAGTCCCGCTTCTTTTTCCCACCGCACATTTCTTCAGTGGGAGAAGGACATGTTGTGTCAATTTCGCATGTTGTGGGTTTCAATTTAAGAGGATAGCTCAAATTAGTTTTGTATGCTTCATCACTTTTCTTGTCCTTGATAAGAGCCATGTTCTGAAATGTATAGTTCTTTGCAATACCGGATTTCGGTTTCACTTTGTATCTTATCAGAACAGTGTCCTGACATGTCCACTTGCTCTGATCACAGTTTCTCATTTTGCTGCTGACCTTAAAACCTGAGCCGGAAAGAGGAAATCCTCCATCCGATTTATCCGGAATGACTGTCCAGTCTGTATATGTATCCTTCTCTGCATCATAAACTGTAGCCATTGATGTAGTTCCGGGAATATATTCAAGATTTTTGTCAAGTTCATCTGTTACAACAACATCTTCAGCATCTTCATCTCCCCAGTTCTGAACCTTGATGAAGTAATAGAAATCTCTTCTGCTGTTAACGGTCTCGCAGTAGTAATCCTCGATCTTGCCTTCATCTGTGGAAGGGCAGGCACAGAAATGTTTTTCCCTGTCAAGCGGGAAATTAAGCTTTGATTTTGTTGTGTCAGCCGCTTCAGGCGGAATATCGAAATTTGCACCCTTGTTGTCAACGGAAAGAACCATGAAATTAGTGAATATCGCATCCTGATTGACAGAAAGAGTTATCTCCATTGATTTATTCCCTTTCTTCAAGTGTTCCTGAAGATTAATGTTCGTTTCGCTGTCAAGAAGGAATGTGTCGACATCAATACCGTAGTTAGCCCACTCATCGTCCGGACCGCTTATACACTGTATTTTTTCTTCTGCATCGGGATTCCAGTTTACAACTGAAGATTTTGAATTAAAAACCTCTACATAAGTCCCCATGAGCGGATTGCACTCATTGAAAAGACGGAATCTGCTTGTGGCACCTTCACCCTGAAGGAAAATACCTTCAGGTGGCAATGATGCCTCAACAAGACTCGGGTCACCTTCCGCTATCATTGATGTAAGCCGCACCATCGGATTTTTCGGCAGTTCAAATCCACTTACCGATGCAAGTGATTTGTCACCCTGAACAAAGGCAAGTCCGTTGTAAAGATAAAGTTTTTTCGGCCTGATGTTCTGTGAACGGTAAACAATGAAAATCGCCCATGCACTGACCATCGTTGTCTTACAGCGGTAGTAATCATGCTCGGTGCATTCAAGATCGCTGAAAACATAAGTTCCGAAATACTGTCCTTCTTCAAGTTTCCCCGCTTCGTTGTTCATTTCAGATATCTTGTCAAAAAATGAAGTGATATCAACACGGTATGTAAAATATCCAAGATACTGATCTCTGACAATTGAGCCACCGGCTGTTTCAGTACAACCGTTCTCAACATCATCCATGAAATAAAGTGATTCAAAATTGAAGCTGTTCTCATCGCTTAAAAGTTTGCCGGTCTCACCTGCCGTTACTGTTTCCTCATAAATTACAGGAGAAGTTTCAGCAGTCTGGATGAATTTAAGTTTCACACTGTTATCGGTGGGCTGATCCAGTTTGGAAGGATCAACGGCGCCCATCCATACAAGATATGCTTTTTCAACAATGCTGTCCTTGGGCACATGGAAATCATCAAGCGTGAATGTGCTTTCATCAACACATGTATCTCCCTGCGGGTTTTCAGGATCTTCACCGAAAAGAACCAGTTTGTTGTCAATGTTTGAATTGAACATCACGAAAAAGTCCTGTCCGCCGTCTTCCCAGCTTTCGTACGGTTCTCCACCGATCATTGTCCCTTCAATCTTGGCGGATAAAGCCGAAACCGAAAGAATACAAAGCATAAACACAAAAAATCTAATGTTTTTCATAATCCCTCCTGTGAAACTTAAAACTATATTCCGCATATTGATCCCAACACAAAAAACACAATGTAGGGATTCTAATTTAGATTGTATAAAAAAGCAAGGTTATGTTAAAGTGATTTATATTTCTCAAGACCTTTTTTAAGTATCATCATAGCCCGTTCCGTTTTCTGTTCATTCAGAACAAACGCTATTCTTGCTTCATTCCTGCCAAGTCCGGGTGTTGAATAAAAGCCCTCCG
>JAGOEX010000166.1 GCA_017997475.1 bacterium | reverse complement strand
CATTCAGGTCGAACTTCAGAATGAATTCACCTTCTCCGCAGTCACCCGCTTTAAGAACGAGATCGGCTCCTGCCGACAGAGAAAGTTCCGATGCATCATCCGGAGGAAATTTATCAGCCGTTTTCCAGACATTTCCGGGAGCATTTTCATTTTTTACATCTCCTATCGTGTAGTATGTGACTGTCGCCATTTCAGGTTTAGCCGTATAAGTCGGCCAGAAATAATGAACCAGCAATGTAAAAACAGGATCATCTTCACCTTCATAGTGTTTTGCGGCATTCTCAGGGAATGTAAGCTCTCCTGAGATGTTTGTCATGAACTTATTGTGATCCCACGGACCGATAACAAGATGCTGATCAGTAGCTCCTGCCTCAGTAAAAAGACGAAAAGTGTCAATCTGGTACTTTCCGAACATGTCAAACCATCCGGCAAGGTGTGCCGCAGGAATATTTAGATTCTCCTTTTTCTTAAAGATATCGGTCACATCCCAGTAATCATTGCTTTTGCTGTACATGTCGCCAGTCATCATATCATCTATGAAAAACGATGCTTTCTGATCGTTGAGCCATGTTGTAATTGCATGTTCCCTTAAAATTCCGCCCGGAAAGAAAGTCCCGTTGTAGAGATCTCCCGATGCAACTGTTATTATCTGATAAATAAGTCCCGGTTTCTCATCAAGTCCCGCCATGAAATACTGGACAAGTCCTTCTGCCGATCCTCCTATTGTTGCAATTTTCCCGTTGCACCACGGTTGATCAGTTATCCATTTAAGAGTGTCATATCCATCCATGTGTTCACCCCATCCTTCGGTATGAAAGACTCCGTGAGTCCCTTCAGAACCGAAAGTTCCTCTGAATGACTGCGCGATGAAAACAACATTGGAATCTGCCATATTACCGCCTGATTCTTCTTTCTGTGTCCTGTCATAAGGAGATCTGTTAAGAATTACAGGATAGCTTTCTGTCTGATAATTATCCGGAAAATAGATGTCAGTTTCAAGACCGGTCCCGTCACTCATCGGGATCATTATTGTCTTTTTAACAACTCCTGAAAGCTGCATGGACACTGTAATTAAAACTGTTAGAAAAATCACTTTTATTACTTTGCTATGCATATAAACCCTCCAAAAAAAAGACAAAAAGGATGGTAATTAAGAAAAATGATAATCCTGACAACAGGTTTTTCAAGGGAATCAAGAGATTATTTTAATATTACCGGAGAATGACACCCCATTCAAGCACTGAAAATCCCTCTCTGACAAATGGCTCTATAACAGGTTCTTCAAGATGGGCTACACATGTCGAAGTCTCTTTTACAGCATATGAAAGCCGCTGCACGCTGTCGGGTTCAATTGAAATGTTCAGTTTTACGACTGGATCTATCTCTGCCGCAGTCTGCGGATAAATGTTGTAGCATCCTCCGTCAAGACGGGGTATCCACCATTCTATGAAGTCTTCTATTTCACGACCGGCAAACCCATAAGCACTCAGATTTATTCTGAAAAATTCTTCAAGATCTCCATTTTCAACGGTCCAGCCATTTCTATATTGGAAAACATCGGGGTTCTGGCTCTCATAGAACAGATATCCGTATTTTCCATCTATCGTACCGTCCGATTCAACTCTCACATTCCACCCTGTTCCATATTCAGGGATAGAGGTCGTCACATGTCCACCCTGAGGAAAATCAAGTGTAATATCAAGATAGACCGTTTCTTCCGGATACAGATAAATATTGGGTTTTTCCATCTGTGCTTCGGCCGGAACCCTGAGTTCGACATAATTTGAGTTCACAGTGACATTTTCATTATATTCAGTTATCTCTTCATCATAATATGAACCATCCTGATCTTTAAAAGCGAAAGTGTAATCACCGTCAGGCAGATCGATTACGAATCTTCCATTACCATCCGTTTTAAAACATCCTACAAGAGAATTATCCTTATAAACTTTGACATCTGCATCATATAGAGTGTACGGCCCGAAGTAATACTGGATCATGAAGATAGCCCCGTTAAGATGTTCAGGCATGACCGGATCAAGATCTACATTGATGGTATCTCCGAAAACAGCATAATCAGTTTCGGTAAAAAATCCTTCAGCAGTCTCATAAACAAAATATGAAGGTGTCCCTCCGTCATAAGGATTCTCTTCAGGAACTTCCAGTAATTTGCTTCCTTCGGTCTCCATTGTCAGTGTTTCAAGCAGATCGCCCCAACCGTTTGAGTGAACAGCGAGTGAAATATCTTTCGCGATAAGCTCCAACCCGGTGCTGTCGTATTTCACATTAAGATTTTTACATTCTCCGGAATCGGTATCCTCATCGTTCTGTTCATCCTGTGATTCATCAACAGTTTCGTCTGTTATTTCATCAACAGTTTCATCAACCGTTTCATCAGATATCTCATCAGTGGTCTCATCATTTATTTCGTCAGATGTTTCATCATCGTTCACAGATTCATCATTCGTTCCTTCATTATCACTAACCGTATTCACCTCATTTCCACATGAGACCAACATAAAACCGGCAAAGATCATTGCAAAAAACATAAATCTTCTCATCTTTTTCTCCCTTAAAAAACCGGATAAATAACGACTTTTAGTAACAGTAATGTATTATATTTATTACAGGAACACAAAAATAAATTGCCAGATTTTATAAAACAGCTAGAAAAAAAGTTAAGCGAAATCCATATTGTTTGTCATCCATCTTATGAACTGGCAGCATCCCCATGGTGCATATAATCCTAAGGTGACAACTGTCAGGATCAGAATAAGAATATAAGTTCCGAAAAAGCCGAGACCTGTCCCTTTGAAAACAAGTTTTCTGCCTGTTACAAATGTGTTTTCCGCAATCCATCTCATCTGAGCGGAAACTGCCCAGGGAAGAAAAAGACCGAAAGTGATCGCAGTTACAACTGTTGTCCAGATCAGAAGCCACAGAAAACCCAGCCCTGTTCCCTTAAACTCGAAATTTCCTACCGTCATGATCAACTCCTTAGAAAAATTAATAATATACATCTTAGTGATGAACGAAAAAGCTTAATGTTTTAAAACTGTTTTGTCAAAATTTCTGAGTGTTTAAAAACCTGGAAACATCCAACAAAAGTAAATGATTCCCTGGATCACCACCACTTTTTCTTTTTGAAAAAGATCACCATTGAAACAAAGATGACTGACATGAGTCCAAGTGAAATAAAATAGCCGTAACTCCACTTAAGTTCCGGCATGTTCTCAAAATTCATTCCGTAAACTCCTGCAATAAATGTCAGAGGAATGAAAATTGTTGAAATAATTGTAAGAACTTTTATGACATCATTCATTTTAAAGCTGACACTTGAAAGATACAGATCAAGCAAACCTGTTGATATATCTCTGAAAGTCTCAACAGTGTCAATTACCTGAACTATATGGTCATAAAGATCGCGCAGATATATTTCAGTCTTTTGTTCAATAATATCTATTTCTCCCTTTTCAAGCCGGCTTACGACATCTCTCAAAGGCCAGACCGATTTCCTTATTAGAAAAACATCTCTTTTTAATCTGTAGATCTTCCCTAGCGTATTTGAAGCAGGATGCCTCATCAGTTCTTCTTCGAGCACTTCTATTTCTTCGCCAAGTTTTTCCAATATTTCCAGATAGTTATCCACGATTACATCAAATATTTCATAAGCAAGATAGTCGGCACCCGAAGATCTTGTCCGCCCTTTTGACTTACGGATCCTTTCCCGCAGAGAAGCAAAAACTTCACTCTCTTTTTCCTGAAACGAAAGCACTTTGTTTTTTCTGACTATCAAACTGACCTGCTCAGAGACAACCACAGAACTTTTACCGTCAAAAAAAAGCATTTTAAAAACAATAAAGAAATGATCATCAAAAATTTCAATTTTAGGTCTCTGGTTTGTGTTTAAAATATCTTCAAGAACCAATGGATGAACATTAAATATTTTCCCTATTTCATCAATCTTTTCAACATCATGAAGACCCAGAAAATCAAGCCATGAAACATTTTTAGAATCTCTGAATTCAGCGCATTCATTTATATCAGCAACACTTTTCTCAGTGAAATGATCTGCACTGAAATCCATGATGTTGATATCCATTTTCTCTCTTTTCTTTTCACCTATGAAAACCAGACTTCCCGGACTCATCCCTTTCTTTTTTGATATTTTCATAATAATCCTCCTGAAAAACAGCATTATTATAGTAATTTAGACATTTTTATGCAAATCTGTCGGGATTTTTCGCAGCAAAATCTAAGGAATCGCGATTTCAGAGCGTTTTAAAACCTGTGAACAGTCAACAAGAGTGAACGATTCGGGGATTCCGTCAATTCCAGCAAAACAGATGCCAGTCACTTTGTCGATGTGATAAACGATCGACCCTTTTCCTGCACTGCATTTGAAGATGTCACTGCTTGAATTCCCCACCCTTTCACATTGCACTTTGTTTGCAAAAAGAGCACTCGATGCAGCAAGAATTACTAAAAAAATTATCCCCTTTTTCATGGTCTCCTCCATAGTTTTAATTAACAGGACAATTATCTGACAACAGAAACGATGAATTTGTAAAAAATTTATAACTTTTCAAAAGGTTTCATTATATCTTTGCCAGCATCTTCGTCACTTTGACATTCATTTTGGAAAAACCGAACCATTTTTTCCCGAGATCTTTGAGTGATGCACCAAAATGATAGAGGTCTTTATCGTCAATTATCATGAATCTGTCATGGGAATGATTGAACTCTTTTATTTCAGCAGGAGGGAACTGTTCATTGAATTTCTGAGTGTCAAGAATTAGTTGTTTTGAAAGGTTCTTCGTGAGGATTTTGAGCACAACTCCCTGTTTCCGTTTTGAAAAAAGTGTGAGAACGGTGTCATCAACATAATTATCAATCAGGATGATGGATTTTTCCGCAGAACGGATAATATCCGAAACGAATTTGTGTGCTTCAAAAACCTGACCTTCAAACAAAACGCCCTGCTTTGAAGGAAGCTGATCGCCTTCCATGGCTTTAAAAAGCATATCAAATTTTTTGTCAGCTTCTATTTGTTTAATTTCGAGGGAATCAACTCTTTTAAAAAGATTGGACTTGTCCTCAATAAAATGTCTCATTGCGACAAAAGCTCTTACAATCATAATGTTTACTTCAATTGCTTTTTCGCTTGTAATTACAGCAGAAACTGCAGCAACACCTTGCTCTGTAAAAGCATAGGGCAAGAAACCTCCAAACTGTTGTTTTGAAGGTGTCGCATTTTGCGACACCATAAAATCTGCTTCAAATTCAGTCAGTTGAAACATAAAATCTGGCGGAAATCTTTTAATATTTCTCTTTACCTGCTCTCTCAATCTTCGAGGTTTAACGCCATAAAATGCCGCCAAATCTTTGTCCAGCATTACCTGCATTCCGCGAATTGTGAAAATTCTGCTCTTAATATCATCAACATGTATCAACTCATTTCCTGCCATTTTCCGACTCCGAAATTTTAGTCACAAATAGATAATGCAGTAATCAGATTATATTTGCAAGAAATATGATGCAAATTATTTAGTCGATGAAAATCAGGAGAAAAAATTGTTTCAAGATTTCCCCGCGATCCACTTGTCGCAATATTTCTGAAGTTCGTTCCTGATGTCATTTTTGGATGATGCGGGATTAAACCGCAGTTGTTCATGAAGATATATCATTTTCATTATGTCTTTGGGATCTTTGAGTTTTTCTGAATTTTTTATCACCCATTTGCGGAGTGTTTCGTTCTCATTTTTTCCAATTCCGTCAGAAGAGCATTTGATGAGCACCTGATAGAATGGTGAATCGAGTCCATCAACTTTTCCGCTGAAACGGTCGCTTTTCAACTCTGTTCCCGAAACCCTTTTTCTTCTGATGTAAATCTTTATCATCATGAAAAGGGTGAGCACAGTCGCAATAACTATAAGTGCCCTGTTAAATTCGACATTTTTCTGTCTTCTGAAATTTTCATACTGCAATCTCAGCCACGAGAGCAGATCTCTGACCGGCTCAATGAACGACCTTGACTCCCTGTCAAGAGAGCGCCACTGTGAAGGAGTTGTGTCCACTGTTATCCACTTCCCGCCGACAAATGCCGTAACCCAGGCATGAGCATCTCTTGCCCTGACAATGAACG
>JAGOEX010000165.1 GCA_017997475.1 bacterium | reverse complement strand
CACCGGCAATACTGGTGATACCGGCAACACAGGAAACACAGGAGATACCGGCAATTCGGGCTACACTTATGATTTCAGCGGAAAATGGGCACTTAAAGTCCAGACGACTTCAAACACCACAACAACTCTTCCAATCATAGGGAAACAGGAGAGCACTTCAGTCACCCAATCGATCGCACTTGTTGAAATGAGTCTTGACGGTCTGAAAGTTAAAGTCGATGCAACAGTCTGCCATGTTGAAGTTGATACCGGTTCAAATCTTCTCACAATGTCATTCAGTGAACAGTATATTGCTTCACTTGTTCCTGCAACTTATCTATTCACGGTTACAGAAGGAGATGTTAATTATAACCTTTTCATGGATGATTTTGTTGATGTGACCGGTGCAAAACTTGATAATCCGCTCACCGACACGATCCCTGTTTTTATCTCAACGAATCTTGCCTGAATTTTTATATGCTTATCCAGATGAAAAACACTTCCCATCATTAAAAGGTCCGCTCCGGCACTTTGACCTGCTTTTACAGCATCTTCGCTTGATATAACCTGTCCCATTTTTTCATTTAACAATCCGTCAAACTGAGTCCGCTCGACAACAGTAAAATCAAGTTTAGGCAGATCGTTTGTCATCATTTCGACAAGGGCGACTATCATCCAGAAATCTTCACTGTTTCCCGTGACATTTACAAACGGTGTTACTGCTACAGTTGCTGAAACATCTTTAAATTCCGCTTTAAGATCTTCAAAAATATTGGCTAATGCCGGATCTTCCTTTGCCGCTTTTGCATACATTGCCTTTGCCTCTTTCGGACTTGCCGCCATTGCAAGCCGCGCCTGTGCAAGTTCCCTGATATTGGTCATTTTCGGCACTCTTGATTCTCCTATCTCATTTGCAGTTTCAGGAAACATCCACCCTGCCTTCACAAACAGATCGAGCACAAGTCCTCTGATGTTCCTGAACATATCATCATTACTGGCTGCTTCTCCACTTACCGACTCCATGACCTGTCCGTTTTCTGCATCAACTAATCTGAAAACAAAAAGGACACCTCCTCCAGTTTTCTGGAAAGAGCTGAGGAGAAGTGATTCAGCACTGAGCACTTCACCGATCTTTATCGCATCAGATTCCGTCGTAACACCCGAAAGTGCCAGTTCAAATTCTTTATAAACCTTTTCAAGCTGACTCCTCTCAACCACAAGAATATCTGTGTTCTGAACAAGCTCATTTGTGAGCACTTCGGTCATTCCCTTTGTCATCCAGTCATTTTCGGGATTTTTATCTGCATTGAGCATTTCCATTACAGCGAGCGGTTTTTTTCTCAATTCCTCAAGCCGCAGGATTTTAGGATCAGCAGTCTGCTTTTTCTCTTCATTGATCTGAGCTTTCAACTTCTGCAGATCGGCATCGGCTTCGATCTTTGCAAACCACTCGACCGCTTTTATGTCGTTTTTCAAATGATAGTGACTTGCCGCCATCAGAAAATAATATTCTCTGAAAAGCTGAACATAGTAGTCAGCAGTATTCTCTTCAGTTGTCAGCCCGACACTTTCCTTATTCTGAACAACGATATATTCACCGTATTTGAGCGCGTCATTATAATTCTTCTTTTCAAATGCCTGGAACATGTTAAGAAGAGCGATCAGATTGATATAGACGCGGTATCCCTCTTTTAACGGAGGAAGTGTGAGAGGACTCCCTGAAAGATAAGATTCCTTCTGTGACACATATTTATTTAAAACAGGCAGGTTGAAAGAAGCTCTTGCCGTTTCTGATGTAAACTCCTCAGTGCTGAGACGGGGATGTTTTCTCCCCTCTTTTTTCATTTTCAGAATAGCGTCAAAATAGCTCTTATCATAATCCATTTTCTGCAGAATGAACTTTGTGAATCCGCCTTTCTGTTCTCCTGATAACTCAAGAAATACAAGCAAGACAAGCAATATCAGAAATATATTCTTCACATGTCCCTCCTTTAATAAATTCAGCACATTGTATCACTCTGATAATATTAATCAAGGACGGTTATTTTGTTGTAAAGAAAATCCAGGAGATAAGATAAATTCTTAGATTTCAAATCATTCCGACGACTTGATCTTTCAAAGTCGGTAAATGTTTTTTTATTACTCCCCAGATTATGGCATCGTCAACTTTGTCATATCCGTGAATAACCAGATTTCGTAAATCAACAATCTTTCTTGCATCTTGAAATTCAATATCCGGGGCAATCTTTTTTATTCTGTTTACCGCTTCGCCTATTATTCCTAGTTCTCTTTCCACTGCTCTTTTCACAAGCTTGTTCTTCTTAAATTCTGAAAAACTCGAAATTTCTGAAGTAAACTCTTCAATTGAGTCAATGGATGTGATTATATCGTGGAGATTCTTCCTTACATCAAGCTGCATAAATCAACTCTTTATTTTCATTGATAGATTTCATTAGATACGGGTTTGAAAGTGAATTGACTGTTATGAGATCGATCTTCCTTTTAAAAAGGTCTTCCAGTGCATATTGAAGATCAAAATATTTATCAGCATAAATCTCAGGCGGCATATCCTCAAAAGAAACGAGAAAGTCAATATCGCTCTCCGGTGTGAAATGACCGTTGGTAATTGAACCGAAAACAAAAAGCTCCTTTACATCGAATTTTCTGCATATAACCTTAAGTTCACTCATTTTTTCTTTGAGCAATATGTTCATAACGCCTCCTTTAAAAAACATATTAATTATATTGATGCGTTGTTTAATTGTCAAATCAAGTGGAAAATAAATCTAAGATCTTACCTATTCTTTTCAGAAAATTCTCTGCCGGCGGTAAGAGCGGCGATATTTGATTTTACGAGTTCTTCACCTTTTTTCCCGAAGATGACTTCGATCCCTTTCTTCATGAGTTCAAAATCAAGGTCGATGAAAACGCTTGCAGCACCTGCAAGAACCATGTTCATCCCTTTCAGGTTGTTCACATCTCTTGCGATCTTATCTCCGTCGATGGCGATATGATGAGGAAGTTTCTTTATTTGCGCCATGACAGATTCCATTTCAGGATAATTTCCAATGTTGACAACGGGATTTGTGTTTGTGACAAGCCAGCCGTCTTTGCTTAAGTAAGGAAGATATCTGAGTGATTCCATCGGTTCTACACTTACGATAAGGTCTGCTTTCCCTTTCGGCACGAGGTCGCTGAATATCGGTTTGTCAGAAATTCTGAAATGGCTCTGGACATCACCGCCTCTCTGGCTCATTCCGTGAACTTCCGCCTGCTTTACAAAAAGTCCGCTTTCAACTGCGGCATATCCAAGGACAGTCGCTATCGAGAGGATCCCCTGTCCGCCGACACCTGCAAGAATAATATCAACTTTCATCCGGGCACCTCCTATTTCTTTGCTTCCTTGGTTTTTTTACTCAGTGTCTGCATGCACTCTCTTTGCGGAATGATCACCGACACACCTTTGTATTCAAGCTCTTCGTTGATTATTTTAACAAATTCCTCGTGATTTTTCCTTACCGGATTTATAACCCTGATATGAGCCGGATCGACACCGAGCCCTGTAACTATCTGGATAACCCTGCCCTCAGCGTGCGATTTCTGCCCGCCTGTCATACCGGTTGTCGAGTTGTCAGCGATGAAAACTATTATGTTGCTGTTATCCATAATGGCATCAAGGAGAGATGTCATTCCGCTGTGGCAGAAAGTAGAGTCGCCTATTACTGCAACAGCCGGGAAAAGGCCTGCATCGGCGGCACCTTTTGCCATTGTGATCGATGCACCCATGTCAACACAACTGTTTATCGCTTCAAAAGGCGGAAGGGCACCGAGCGTATAACATCCGATGTCGCTGAAAACATGTCCGTCACCATATTTTGCTTTTACAGCCGCATTCAGAGCATTGTACATATCAGCATGTCCACAGCCTGTGCAGAGTTTCGGAGGTCTGGGAGCAACAATAGCGGGAACGGCATCACCTTCAGCATTTTTAAGTCCGAGCGCTTTTGCCACGATGTTCGGATCAAGTTCTCCGTCTCTTGGAAGTTCACCTGTTATTCTCCCTTTGACTTTCACATCACGGTCAAGAAGTCCGCGAAGGTCTTCTTCAACCATCGGCATTCCGTCTTCAAGAACAAGAATTTCGCCGCATTCTTCAACAAGTTTCCTGATCATGTTCTTTGGAGCAGGATATTGAGAAAGCTTTATAACAGGATAAGGACAACCATCAGGATAATTTTCCATAAGATAGTTATAAGCCAGACCGCAGGCGATTATTCCGCGTGTTTTATCACCACCGTCAATGTACCTGTTCCATCCTGAGTTTTCAGATTCTGCAAGAAAGTTCTTCTGATTTTCAAGGAGCATTTTATATCTTTTCCTTGCAATGGCGGGAAGAAGGACAAACTGCCTTTTGTCTTCAGGAAGTTTCATTTCATTCTGAGACATAGGTTCTCTCACTTCTACACCTGCTCTTGAATGGGCAAGCCGTGTCGTGACTCTCATCATGACAGGAACTTTATATTTTTCAGAGATCTCATAAGCATAAAAAGGCATGTCATAAGCTTCCTGCTGATTTGAAGGTTCAAGTATAGGCATCAAAGCAAACTTGCCGAGTATCCTTGAATCCTGCTCATCCTGCGAAGAGTGCATGCTCGGATCATCTGCAACAGTGACGATACAACCGCCGTTCGCACCGGTAATGCCGGAGTTGACAAACGGGTCCATCGCAACATTGAGCCCGACATGTTTCATCATCGACATTGTCCTTTTGCCCGCATAGCTCATGCCGAGAGCACCTTCAACGGCTGTCTTTTCATTTGCAGACCATGTTCTGTGAATATTCCTGGCTGCCGCGAACTTTGAATGCTGAACGAATTCCATTATTTCTGTTGACGGAGTTCCCGGATAGGCATAAAAGCCAGACGCACCGGCATCCATCGCACCCTGAGCGATCGCCTCATCACCCATGAGAAGCATCTTTTTCTTTGTCACAATTACCTCCAAGTATTAATATCAGTATTCTTTCGGAACTTCTTTACCGTCAATTACTCGAAATGCGCCATCTGCAAGGGCATCAAGTTCATTTTCACCGGGATATGAGAAAACAGGTGCCATCCAGCCGACATACTCTTCAAGTTCCTTTACGAATGCCTTGAAATATGCACATCCGCCTGTGATGATTATCCCGTCAACTTTTCCTTTGAGTGCGGCGCAGTATGAACCGATCTCTTTAGCGATCTGGTATTTGAACGCTTCATAAACTTTCAGTGTCTCAGGATCACCTGCAACAACTTTTTCTTCGATCGTTCTGAAATCGTTTGTGCCGATATATGCCTTGAAACCGCTTTCGCTTGAGAATATCTTTTTCACTTCTGCTTCCGGCTTGCTGTAACAGAGCTTCATAACTCCGCGTAACGGCAGTGCACCGGCTCTTTCAAGACTGAACGGGCCCATTCCTAGCAGTCCGTCATTCACATCAACTATCTTTCCACCCTCAAGTGCGGCAACCGAAATTCCGCCGCCAAGGTGAGCGACAACATAATTAGCCTTGTAGAAATCGGCTCCGTTCTTTTCAGCGATCTTTCTTGCAACAGCTTTGATGTTGAGCGCATGAACTCTGCATGCCCTTTCAATCCCCGGAAGTCCGCTTAATCTCGCTTTATCCCACATATTGTCAGTTGTGACAGGGTCAACGATAAAACTTTCGCTCAAACCGTAATCCTCGGCAATTTTATGAGCGATCAGACCGCCTAAATTGGAAGCGTGGTTTGCATATTTACAGCTTGTCAGATCCTCGATCAAAGACTGGTTCACTTTGTATGTACCACCTTCAAGTGGCTTTACCGGACCGCCGCGACCTACAGATCCGACAACTTTGAGCCCTTTTTCCTTCACTGCCTTGTCAACCGCCTGCTTGATCATTCCGTAACGGAAATCGAACTGTTCAGACACCAGATTGAACTTTGCGATCTCTTCCTGCGGATGTCTTACCGTTTCATCATAAACCGATCCGTCTCTGTTAAAAAGTGCGAACTTTGTTGAAGTTGAACCCGGATTTACAACGACTGCCACTTCGAGCTTGCTCATTATTCTCTCCTCAAAAAATTGATCAAAACACCAAAATCTGAAAAACCGTAGCATATCAAAAACACCTTTGCAACTTTTTAAAAAACAAAAA
>JAGOEX010000164.1:2326-6190 GCA_017997475.1 bacterium | reverse complement strand
CATACCGCTTTTTTTCAAGCTCTGAAGATAAGTGGAATTTTTCATCCATCACAAATGCCTTGCACTTTTGACAGATGAAAAACCTGTCATCCGCCTTATCAGTTAAATGGGTTTTACAAAGTGTGCAGTTCATGTCGTTTAAAGACCGTTTAATCTGAAAAAAACATTGATACTATATTGCCGATTATCTTATTATCAAGAAGAATCATAGTTGTTTTTATCGAAGTAATTCAGAAAATCAGGGTAAAAGGGGTTGAAGTTTTAAAATGATGTGTATATAATTATGCGCATTAAGCTTTTTATTAACTTTTTTAAGAGGTTACAACATGGATTACAGAATGCCGTTACTTGGTGACAAATTCCCGGAAATGAAGGTTCAGACAACTCACGGAATGAAAATGCTCCCCAATGATTATGAAGGGAAATGGTTCGTTCTTTTCAGCCATCCTGCAGATTTTACACCGGTCTGCACGACAGAGTTTGTCGCTTTCCAGAAAAGATATGACAAATTCAGAGAACTTAACTGTGAGCTTATCGGAATGAGCGTTGATCAGGTTTTTTCACACATTAAATGGGAAGAGTGGATCAAGGAAAAGATCGGTGTTGAAATTCAGTTCCCGATCATTGCTGACACAGGTGCTGTTGCTGAAAAGCTCGGACTCATTCATCCCGGCAAAGGGACAAACACAGTCAGAGCAGTATTCATCGTTGATGCAAAAGGGAACATCAGGATAATTTTCTACTATCCGCAGGAACTCGGCAGAAATATGGACGAGATTTTAAGAGCAGTCAAAGCAATGCAGGTGTCCGATACCAACAAAGTCGCAATGCCGGCACAGTGGCCCGACAGCGAAGTTGTCGGAAAAGACCATGTCATAATTCCTCCTGCAACTGATGTGAAAACTGCAAAAGAGCGGCTCGAAAAGGCAAAAGCAGGCGAGTTTGAATGTCTTGACTGGTGGCTCTGTCACAAAAAACTCGAAGTTAAATAGAATATTGTCAGTAACATTCACCGATCGTTTCTGAACTAGGATCTTCAGGATTTCTTTTTGCATTAACCCAGTCGTAGTAATCCTGCTGATTCCATATCGGAACAAGATTTGTGTCAAATAATTGGAAATTACATGTTTTGTAACTTTTTGCATCTGTTTCAATGCCGAAATCAGCCATTGCAATATCACTCACAATGGCACTGCCTGGATACTTAGGATTTGTTTCAGGTGAAGAAAGAGTTCCATCCCATTTTATTACCGCAATAACTTTCCATTCCTGGAATTTTATTTTAAAGTTCTTTGTTGTTTCTGAAAAATTGTCAGCAGGGATAAGTCCTCGTGCAATTCTTGGAACTTCAACTCCGTCAACCATTATGTCAACTCGTGCATCAACTTCATAAGCTGCATCAACACCTTGATAATCGGGATCGCAGGTGTTTCTGCCATCTTCAAATTGAGCGTTGCATCCAGAATAATTGACAACAATAAGATACTGATCATCATAAATCGTTTTGTCAGGAACACCGTCTTTATCCTTGTCGTCAATGGGGCCGATGTTTATGGTTTCGGGGTTTTCAAAATTGTTTCCGCCCCATCTGTTATCAATATCAAGGGAAGCATGCCATTTTATCGTTTCTTCAACGTCACCGCCTTCAAATCCCTGATCAGCGTAATTGCAGTCATCATGACGGAAGTATTTTTCATCTTCAGGATTTGAAGGATCCACATATTGAACCATATTGGAAGCAAGGTGACTCGTTCCAAGAAGTCCTTCGAGCGGAGTATAATTGTAAGCCGGTGCTTCCAAGCTTGTTTTCTTTATCAGATGCAGATCAAGGTCGATACTTGTGCCATCTTTTCCGGAAGTTGACTCGGTTTTTGTTTTGAATCCCTGTTTCCATGAAAGCTGAATCTGAACTCTTCCGGCAGGAATGATCCTCGGGATAGCGGTAACATCAGTTGTTGCACTGATATTACCGCTTTTTTTATCCACGGTTTCCGCCTGGACATTGATCTTATAATATTTTGTCTTGAACTTTTCACAGTATTTCTGATGACATTTGATAAATTCAGCAAATTGTAACGGATAATTCTCATCTTCAATATTTTCGGGTTTCTTTCCGCAATCCTCAGCACATTTATACTCATCAAAACTGCTATTCTCATCGTCTGATCTTACCGGTGTAACTTTGAGTGCCCAAAATTCCGCTCTTTTGGGATTTTCACCGGGACAGTCATAAATCCATTGACCTGGTCCTCCATTACTGTCAGGAAGCTTTAACTGGGAATCAGGGGACAACGGAGTGGGGGATTCAGTTATCTCCCATTTATATTTAATGTAATAGTCATTCTGCCAGTTCTCAAGACAATTGTCTGGCTGCACAGGGTCTGAGACGCAGGTGTCTGATAAATTTATGGATACTTTATCTTTAATACTCCGGTAGGAAATGTTGTCTCCATTTGTGTAATCAAACCGCAGTTTTATTATCGGTTCCGGAATGGAGTAATCAACAATGCCGTTGTCTGTCATGCAGTTTTTTGAATGTTCATCGGTCTCATCAGCATCATTTTGAGAATCATTGTCGATGTTCTGTTTTTCACTGCATGAAATGATGATAAAGAGAAAAAACACTGCTGAGATTTTGTGAATTTTAAGAAATCTCATCGAATACCCCTGATAAGCAGTTCAAGGAGTTAGTAACAAGTGACAATGAAATTTACGAAAAAAAATGTTGAAAGAGAATGAATTTGATTTAAGTTAGAATTTACTTGCCGTCGTAATGCTGTTTTTTGTGAGGACAGTCATCGTGACCTTTTTTTGCATCCTTGTCCTTACATCCGCAACCGCTTTTTTCCCCTTTTTTGCAGTCACTTTTTTTGCAGTCACAGTTCTTATCTTTTTTGCAGTCACATTCTTTGTCACCTTTGCATCCGCACTTGCAGTCTTTACAACTGTCACATTTGCACTCTTTCCCTTCCTTGCATCCGCACTTGCAGTTTTCACAATCTTTGCAGTCACATGTCTTTACTTCAGAGCCTTTACCGTCTTTGTCGCAACAATTTTCTTTTGCTGAAATATATACGGTTGAAAGAAGTGCAAACGCCAGCATAACAATCGAAATCTTTAATAATTTAGTCATTGTAATCTCCATAAAAGTTTAAGTTATTTAAATAAAGTTGCATTTGCAGATAAGATCAACACCTTAGGACAATGGTTGAAAGATTAGATAAAGGTCTTGATCTGTATGAATGATCCGACCTGTATATCGGGCTGAAAACCGGAACTTTCAAAAGAATTGAAACACTTACATTATTATAGAAGGAAACAAAAAATGAATTGTCTGATTTTGGATTCAGTGAATTTTCGTTTTCAGGTTTATGCTGAGCAATATCAATAGAAGGAACATCAACAGTTTTGCAGTTGTTGCCGCAGCAGGGCATTTTGATGGACGGACTGTCTTTGCAACAGCACGAAAGATGCACTTCGCCATTATTTTTAAAACAAAGCTCTTTCCCGTCAAAAACAAAAGTGAAAATTGAAATTATAAGAAGCAGAGTCGTAAATCTCATCAGAATCTCCAAAAAAACCTATACCAATTTTAAATGTCTTTGCACCTTAAGTCAAGAGGGGAAATATAAAATAATACCAGCTACTCCGAAATTGATTAAGATTTTCCGTTGTCAGAATAGGAAAAGGCCAGAGTGCTTTTCCGTATCATTATCTTTCCGTTAATTTCACTACTGAAAAATCCTGCATTGATAAGTGCTTGGATTATATCTAATTTTTGAGATGTGGAGATAACCATATCAGCCATTTCAACAGATTTTTTGTTTTGATTTCCGCTTTCCTTTGAAAGTACATTTCTTCTGC
>JAGOEX010000164.1:0-2226 GCA_017997475.1 bacterium | reverse complement strand
AAAAATCCTGCATTGATAAGTGCTTGGATTATATCTAATTTTTGAGATGTGGAGATAACCATATCAGCCATTTCAACAGATTTTTTGTTTTGATTTCCGCTTTCCTTTGAAAGTACATTTCTTCTGCATTTTGAAAGAGTCGCCCCTGTAGCTCCCGCACACATCGCAACATCAAGCATTTCCTTTGCCTTTGTATCGTCACAGATCAGAGTTATGTTGTCGAGGTTTTTAAGAAAACTTCTTTCCTTTATATTCAGAGGATTAATGACCCTTTTTCTCCACTCTGTGTTGCCTTCGAGCCCATCGATTGCTTTTACGATCTGTCCGATGCTTGCAGCGGATCTGCTTCTTCCAATATATGTTCTGGTGTCTGTTACGGCTCTGGTCACAGGATAGTTAAAAATGAATCCCATCCCCGGCCTGTCAAGGTTTCCTGCATCAATAAGTATGTTCATCATTCCGGCGCAGTCATGTTCTGTAACAATGATGTTTACCATCTCTTTTTCAGCAGGAATGGTTATTCTGATAAGACCCATTCTGTCTCTTATTCCGCCACCGACACCATAATAAATTGAAGGTACCGATGTGCCGGTATCTATTGCGGTTTTTGCTATGATATCGCCACGACCTCGCTGAATAATGCAATATATACCCGTAAGTTTTGTCGCAACATTACCGACATCAAGAACACAGTTGCCCAGATTCTCTGCTATATTATCAGAATTATCAACTATAATAGCAGGTTCAACATAAATAGATCCCCGTCCTTCCTGATCAAGAGAGAGATTCTTCACTATCTGTTCAAAAACAGAAACCTCTCTTTCCGTTTCGCATGAAAAATGATAAGTGTCCATTATGTTTTCCATATAGCCGCCACCCGAAAGCAGAAATCTTCTTCTGTCAACTGAAACAAGAGCTTTTGCAGGCTGGAGAAAATATTCATCTATAGAACATCTTTTGAGCGTTTCCGCAACAAGCGGAGAAACAAAGCGGTAAACACTGCAGGTGAATTTTGAAATGTTCCTTACTATCATAATTCACCCTCCATCTCGTTGACATCATTATTCGAAAGAAGAAGTTTCTTTGATTTCCTGATAGTGTAAAGCCCGACGAGAAGAACACCGAGTATCGTGTATACTGAAGCCAGACTGAGTATCCCGAATCCTTCAACGACACCGACCTGTGTTCCTATGCCTAGTCCCATCGCAAGAACCAGAGGAACGGTTACCGGCCCTGTCGTAACTCCTGCACTGTCCCAGCCGATATTTACAAATTCTTCACTTGAAAACTTTGTAATTATAAGAAGTATTAGATAAGGCGGTACTAAAAGCCAGATCAACGGAATATCCCATATTATTTTGGCAGCTCCCACAGCGATGCCGACTCCGACTCCTGTTGCAACGGTATGCATAAGAAGAGATTTTTTGAAGGTTCCGACTGTCAGCTCCTCAACTTTTATTCCCAGAGCGTTAAGTGCCGGTTCGGCGAGCGTTGCCCCGTAACCCATTATGAAAGCGAAAATAAGGACAACAATAAAACCGCCGATACCTCCGTTCCTGCCGAAGAGAGGTCCTTTTTTGGGGACATATCTGTATGTTGACGATGACTGTTCAAAATTCTCTTCGTAAAAAGGTGTTGCCACATAGTGATTTTCGCTTCTTTTGTAAAAGAAAGAGGAGACATTTCCTTCGCTGTCAATCGATCTGTTCACAATTTCCGGATTAAAATTCTTAATTATTTCGATGTCTTCAGGAATTTCTATCGCACTGAAAGATGAAGGGAGTCTTTTGCCGACCTGAGTTCCCATTTTTGCAAGACCGAACTCAATTCCAAAATTGAAAAGTCCCATTCCGATAATGGAAATGAATATCCCGAAGAATATTTCGTCCTTTTTGCCTAGCCGTTCTCTGAGAATGATGATGAATACTATCAGAAGGAACAGTGTCAGAGGGAATATGGCCTGTGTTGCAGACAGAAGATTCTTTGTGACAGCAAACATCATACCCGAAGCTTTCTGAAGAGTGTCGGGGAGATGTCCTCCTTTCCCTGAGTAGGTGTTAGCAAGTTTTTCTAATTCCAGAGAAGATCCGGCAAGGTATTCTGCATGGACACGGTTACTTTCATTGAAGAAGACCTCTTGTGACATGGGTGCGGGAACTTTTGTGTTGAAAAATATTCCAAGTATGAGTACAGCAACAATTGGAAAAGCGCTTGCCAAGGTGACAA
>JAGOEX010000163.1 GCA_017997475.1 bacterium | reverse complement strand
GCGGAAAAGTGTTCAGCACCCAAAGAACAATGCTCGCAAAAAGAATTATTGTTCCCGCTTTTTCAAGAAAGTGTTTTCCCCTGTGCCAAGTAAGCATCCAGACCGATTTTAAAGATGGTGTCGAATACTTGGGCAGTTCAATTATTAAAGGATTTTCTTCACCTTTAAAAATTGTAAGCCGGAGAATTTTTGCACTGACCGCCGCAAAAAAAACACCGGTCGCATATACAAGAAGCAATACTACCGCCTGAAATTTCAAAGGAACAAAAGCTGATATTATTAAAAGATAGACTGGAAGCCGTGCTCCGCAACTCATAAAAGGGATAACCATTATTGTCGCAAGCCGTTCAAATTTATTCTCAATTATCCTGGCACCCATAACAGCCGGAACAGTGCATCCGAAGCCAAGTATCATCGGCATGAAACTTTTACCGCTTAAACCTATCTTGCCCATCCACTTATCCATTATTACAGCAACCCTGGACATATAACCTGAATCTTCAAGCAGCGATATTGTCATAAAAACAAGAAATATATACGGCGTAAAGACCAGTATCCCTCCGACTCCGCCGATAATTCCTTCAACAATAAGATTCTTTAAAAGCGAATCAGCTCCCTGCGGCCATAGCGATGCGGCGAAGTTGCCCAGTTGATCGAAAACTAACGCCAACAAGTTTTCAATCGGCTCTCCAAGTGTGAAAACAACTTGAAAAAGTGAAAACAGCATAAATAAAAATATAGGCATCGACCAGATGCGATGAAGAACCAGCTTGTCAATCTTATCGGTAACATCTTCTTTTTGAACGCAAGACACACACATTGAGGCATTAACGATATTTTTAATTAGATGGTATCTTTCCTGAACCATGACCATGGAATGGATCCTGTGACCTGTTTCATTCATAAGATCCTGTATTATTTCATGAATTTTATCAAGGACTTCACTGCTGTGATATTTTCTTTCTACAAGACTTCCTTCAATAAACCGTATCGCTCTCCAGTCTTTTGCAATTTCCGGTGATTCCAGCTCAATAGCTTTCTTTATCCTTGAAATATACCTGCCAACCATTTCAGAATAAGGAACAACAGCCAGAGGAGGTTTTTTCTCATATATTTCAATACATTTTTCAAGAACTTCGTTTATTCCGGTCCCTTTTTTTGCTATTCCTTCAATAACCGGTGTCTCGACCTCTTTTTCAAGGATCTCCCTTGAAATACCTATCCCCTTCACTTCAGCCGAATCAAGCATGTTCAGAAAAAGGACAACCGGAACTTTCATTTCCAATATCTGCAGTGTAAGATACAGATTCTTTTCAAGATTTGAAGCATCAACAATATTAATTATAACATCAGGTCTTTCTTCCGCAATATAATTTCTGGTAACGATCTCTTCCGGAGAAAAAGCGTTCATTGAGTATATTCCGGGCAGATCTATAACCGTCAGCTCATAATCTTTGAAACTGACTCTACCCTCCTTCCTTTCAACTGTAACACCGGGGTAGTTGCCTACATGCTGGTCGCTTCCCGCTATTTTATTGAAAAGTGTACTTTTCCCCACATTGGGATTTCCTGCTATAGCTATTCTAATAGATTTCATAATTTTTCAGATACAACTATTTTCTGAGCCATACCTCTGCCAATAGCGTATCTACTCCCTTCGACATCAATGACAACCGGACCTTCACCGCTGTTTTTAACCACCCTCAACTCCCTCCCTTCACTAATACCCATTGAAGCAAGGCGGTTAAAAAGACGAAGACCGGATTCAATAGATACCACAACACCGGCCTCACCACTTTTCAGATCAGAAAGAAACATGACAAACCCCATAAATTAACTATGGGGAATATAGTTAGCTTTGGCTAATTTGTCAATAAGATAGTATAAAAAAATTCACAGTTTTCTGCAGAACCAGACTATTTTGCCGACACATTCTACAGATGAATCAAATATTCTGCTGCTGTTTTTTATTGTAGGATTGTCATTTACAATATGTTTCTGTGGAAAAAAGAGAAGTCTGCCTAAAAACTTTCTCGATTCAATTCTGAAAAGATACACACCTTCCATATCACATAAATTCTCAGAAGTATCAACAAGAACGATATCATTCTTTTTTATCGCGGGCTCCATGTTGTCAGAATCCGCTATGTAAAAGTTAAGCATATCTGCATTAATGCCGACAGTATCCTGAAGATATTGTTTCAAAACAGGAAAATTGTATAACGGTGCTTTCTCATTGACCTCTGCAGATCTAATGTAGCAGATATCATTACAGTCCAAAAATTCAGGTCCGGTTCCATCCATCAACCACAAACAGCTTACATGGAAGTTGTTTACAAGTTTTATTATCGTGTTCCCGTTGGGCCGCTTAGCACCCCTTTCAATCGCGCAAAGATAAGACTGTGAAATTCCGAGTTCTTCTGCCATTAACTTCTGATTCTTTTTAAGAATAATGCGAATTTCCCTGATCCTTTTTCCACAAATCATCATACTCTCCTGTAGGATATAAACAACATTCTTATTTGTATATAATCTGTTCTTGTAGTTTTAATTAACATTAACACGCGAAACTAACACTTAGAAATGAAAAAATCAAGAAAAAAATATTTAATTTCAGAGCGTAAATGAAAAATCTTTCACTATGATCCCCGGAAGATGTGAACTTTCCGTGCTTCTCTGGCCATAAGTATCTGTGCTGATGAGCATTTCCCTTTCACTGGTGGCGTCAACAAAATTTTCACCTAACATTTTAAATACCGATTCATCAAATCTCATGACATTGATCGGAGCAGTTATTTCACCGTTTTTCACATAAAACGCGGCAAATCTCGACATTCCTGTTACTTTGCAGCTTGCCCTGTCTGAATAGTTTAAGTAGTGGACATTATTAAGATAAATCCCCGTATCAAGCACTTTTAGAATGTCGGTTGCCACAATGTTTCCGCCATTCATTTCAAGAGATTCGGGCATTTCATAACCGTTGGCCCCGTTTTGAATTTCGCCGTATTCCTTTGAACTTCTCGGGCTTACAAGCGATCCCGCATGTTTTCCTTTTTCGATAAGTTTAACAACATCGGGCTTAATGAAACCGGTTGAATTAAAGTTTGGGCTGCTTCCCTCTAATGTATTTTCAGTAACTGTCACCGCTTCGTTTAAAGTAACTTCATTTTCAACAAGTTTGATTAATGAACTGTTTTTTGTCTTTTGTGATTTAATTCCGAAACCGCCCCAGCCGATCACTCCGAAAAAATCCTCAAGAGCACTTGGAGCAAGGTAAACCCTGTATTTTCCTCTCTTGATTGTGACAGGAGTCCGCTTCATTATTTCAAGCTCTGTTCTCACTTTCTCCATTTTTGCATTAAACCTGCTTTCATCCCATTTATAGCCGGCATAACCCGATTTTACCGCTTTATCAGTTGAGTGATAGACGCTCCAGCTGAAATTAAAACCCGGCTTTTCAAACCAGTTTTTCTGACCAGCACTGTTTGCAAAACCTGCAATGATGTTTCCGCCTGCAAATATTCCAACAAGATCAAGCCCTTTTGCCGATGTGATTATTTCATTAACTACATTCTCACTTTCCGGCAGTTCATTTTTTAAAACCGTTTCGGTCGAATTCACTTCAGTTGAATAGAGAATATAAGGATCAATCTCAACTTGCGCAATTATATCTCTTAATGAATTCAAGGCATTACTGACGCTCATCGAATCTGTTTCAAAATTTTTTGACAGTGACAGAGAGTGATGCGCCTGTTTCCCTCCGAAAATGAGAGTAATTGAAAGATAATACTGTGAGACATGACCGTTCTGCCTTATCAATGCATGGTTTAGACGGATAAAATCGCTCTCTTCACCGCTTAAATTAAGATAAATAAATTCACCCGCTTTTGTTTTTGAAACTGCAAGGTCAGCAAGCTTATAAAAATATTCTTTCATTATTCACCTCCTGCTCAAATTGACAAACAGCGACTTTCTCCAGAAAATCTATTGATTGTAAAACAAGTCAAACGCTTTGGCAATTTACTTCTAAAGTTTTCAGATGCTATCTCCAAAAAAGTGTAAATTTTACTGCTTTTTATCTCCAGAAAAGTGTAAAAAGAATAATAATCGAGGTCGTTTTTTAATGCAACGCACTGAATTTTTCAGCACCTGACCGCACCGTCACACAGTGACACCAGACCTGAATTAATATCCTGCCTTATATTAAAGTTTGTAGTCAGTTCTTGTTCACCTGTCCTGAGTTAAATCGAAGGGCAGTCACAAGCTTGGTGCAAGGTTTTTGTTGAAAGATGACTTATGAGTGGGAAAAATTTATTCTGACAACAACTTAAAAACTTTACAAGCAGCATCAACACCGCCAGCACATGCCTTTTTAAAAAGTTCCGCCGCCTTTTTTTTGTCATAAGGAACACCTGAACCACTGACATACATCGTTCCAAGTTTGGAACAGCCATCCATATTTCCTCCATCACAAGCCTTTGTACAAAACTCTACTGCCTTCTTCATGTCCTGAACAACACCATCACCAAGGTAATACACAATACCAAGATTGGAACAGCCATCCATATTTTCTCCATCACATGCTTTCTTATAAAGTTCCACCGCTTTCTTCTTGTCCTGTGAAACACCCACACCCTTGTAATACATATTACCAAGATGGGAACATCCATGAACTTCATAACCATCACAAGCTTTTTCAAACATTTCAGACGCACGCTTCATGTCCAGAACAACACCTTCACCAAGGTAATACATAAGACCAAGAAGGGAACACCCAAGCGCATGTCCACCATCACATGCTTTCTTATAAAGTTCCATCGCTTTCTTCTTGTCCAGAACAACACCTTCACCACGGTAATACATAATACCAAGACCTGTACACCCATCAACAACACCACCATCACATGCTTTCTTATAAAGTTCCACCGCTTTCTTCTTGTCCAGAACAACACCTTCACCATTGACATACATCCTTCCAAGACTGGAACACCCCCACGCCATACCACCATCACACGCTTTCTTATAAAGTTCCGCCGCCTTCTTCTTGTCTTGAACAACACCAGAACCTTCACTGTACACCCAACCAAGATTGGCACAACCCACCATATTTCCACCTGTGCATGCCTTTCTCAAGAGCTCAACTGCCTTCTTCTTGTCTTGAGAAACACCGGAACCTTCGTAGTACATCAAACCAAGACTTGCACAACCCAGCATATTTTCACCATCACATGCTATCTTATAAAAATCGGTAGCCTTCCCATAATCTTTTAATTCTTGAAAATATCTGCCGGTAAAATAGCAAAAATTCATCTTACCTTTTTCACACTCAGCCAAAGTAATAAAAAACAGCTTTTCCGACAGAAGCGGAAATTCATCCATTTTCTTTATGACTAATCCTATTCCGTTTATATCAAAATATTTCTTTAAAAATAAATTGTTTATAGCAAAGATCTTGTCCACATCGCTTTTGGAAGAATTCAACAACTCATCTAAATATTTCACAATTCCGCTATAATTATCAGGTATCGTTGCTGAATCCGACAGCTGATCTTTTTCCGCCGCACTAATAATGGAAAAAAGAATCAACAAGTAACTAATTAAAATGAGATTTTTCATGCTGAACCCCAAAAAGTTTAAACACAACGGGGTTATTCTAATGAATTTAAATCATAATTAAAGTTTTCAGGACATCTATACCGCCCATCACTTTTTCACACTTACACACTTCCGCAATTACTGGGCATCGATAGTAGAAGGAAGACCAACGAAAATATCACAAAAAGATTTTTTTGACTAGCAGGTCCACAATCTGTTCTGTTTTGTTCTTTTTTAATGTGCCAGCTTTATAGCATACAATCTTTTTATCGGCAGTAAAAATTTTATTGGGTCTTATGTTGCTGCACTGATTAAGTTTTCCTGTTTTAAAATCTGAATTGTCAATCTCTATGGAATAATCGTCTTTTACTGACTTGCTGGTTATTTGACAAACAATGATATCATCGCCGGACAAAGCACTTAAAACAAGAGCCGGTCTCTTCTTGGAATTAGTAAGGTCTGAAAACGGAAAAAGAATTATAACTACATCTCCCTTTACAAATCTTTCCAAGCTTCATCCTCCTCAGGAAGAAGCCAATCTTTGCTGAGAGATTTTTCGCTAGCAAACATCGGACTGTAATCAGAAAAATCTAAGT
>JAGOEX010000009.1:2106-30065 GCA_017997475.1 bacterium | reverse complement strand
GTTTCCTTGTCAAAATCAATAATTACATCGGTATCAAGAGCCGTTATGTCAGGATCCTGACTTGTATCTTTATCATTCTGAACCTCATCATCTTTCTGAATGATTGTGTCTTTGTCGGGAATGATGTCTGTGTCATTCTTTGAATCACAGGAGTTGCAGGAAAGAAAAACAGATAAAACAAAAAAACCCGAAAAAACAAGAAAAAAATTCCATTTCATTTAACACTCCTTAAAAGTAACAAACCTTTATAGATACATAGCAGAAAGAGAATCTGTAGTTTAAATGTCAATTTGAATAACACAACGAAAAAATCATAGTTAAAGATCCAAGAAATTTCAAATTATTTTTTGATTTAAAATGCATCAGTTTTATGAACATTAGAATGCCCTTTTGAAATCAGGGTGTTTTAATAGGATGTTTGATAAAACCCTCTTTATAAGTCGGTTTTATTTAATCACATCTCTCAAACGCCTGTTATTAAACGGCGTGCTTAAATTAGACCTTTTTGTCTGATTTATGAATTTGTCAGGCCGGTGCGATAATTGATGTTAAAAATGTATTTTTGTGTTGATTTTTCGTGGGGAATTTGAATAAAAAAAATATCTGATTATTTAGAAAGTTTGGTGCAGAAGGGGGGACTCGAACCCCCACACCAGCAATAGGCACAAGATCCTTAGTCTTGCGTGTCTACCAATTCCACCACTTCTGCACACATAAGGTGGTAATAAAACTCGAAATTTAAACGAACTTATTATTCAGCCGGAGCTTCTTCTTTGTTTGCCGGGGCTTCTTCTTTGTTTGCCGGGGCCTCTTCTTTAACGGGCTCTTCGACCTTTTCCTCTTTAACAGGAGCTGGCTCCATCGCAGGTTCCTTGTTTTCTTCTGTTGTTTTGATCTCATCAATAACAGATGCGTCTCTGCTTGAGATGTATGACATCCAGACAGAGTTGAGCATGAAAAGTATTGCAAGGACCGAAGTAACTTTTGTTAATATATTACCGGCTCCTCTTGCTCCGAAAATGGAACTGCTGGAACCGCCGAAAATGGCTCCCATTCCTTTTTTACCTTCCTGAAGAAGGATAACGACAACGAGCAGAAGACAGATGATGATCTGAATAACTGCAAAAGTTTCAAACATTTTGAACCTCATACAAGTTTAAAAAACCGTAAGCGTGCAATTTATAGCCGATTCGGTTTTATTGTCAAACTTTTTCTGTCATATTCTGGAAAAGTGCCGAAAATACAGTACAATGGCTTCGCGTAATCTTGTAACAGGAGGATAACTTGAAAAAATATTTCGGAGGCATCGACCTTGGCGGAACCAAAATTCTGACAGTTGTAACTGACGAAAATAGAAACACACTTGCCAAGGTAAAGGTTGCAACTGAATCGGTTAAAGGTGTTGAGCATGTGATAGGAAATATGTTTTCATCTCTTGAACAGTGCTGCAATGAATGCAGGATAAGTATTTCAGATCTTGAAGGAGTGGGAATCGGTGTTCCGGGGCCGGTTGATTTTGAAAAGGGAATGGTATACGACTGTCCTAATCTTTATGGCTGGAAGAATATAGAAGTCCGCGAAATATTTAAGAGAAAATTCAACATCCCTGTCGTTTTAGAAAATGACGCAAGGGTTGCCGGGCTTGCTGAAGTGCGGCTCGGAAGTGCAAAAGGTTTCAGACATGTTTTTTATGTTACGGTCAGCACAGGCATAGGCGGCGCAATGATCTTTGACAGGAAAATATATCACGGAGCGGATGGAGCGGCAGGGGAGTTCGGGCAGATGCGGCTTATTGACGGAACGATCTTTGAGCAGCGGTACGCGGGTCCGGCAATTGAAAGAATATTTGGCATTTCAACTCATCAAATACCTGAACTTATTAAGAAAAATGATCCGGGAGCAAAAAAGGCGCTTGAGCACCTCATCACCGGACTTGGAACATACCTTTCAAACATAACGACATTGCTCAACCCTGAAATAATTGTAATGGGAGGAGGCGTTTCGTCCATCGGCGACATACTTCTTAAACCGATAGAACAGGAGATTCGAAAACAGGGGTTTTCCATAAGTTCAAAAAATGTCAAAGTTGTCAGAGCAGGTCTTGGAACCGATTCCGGAGCAATAGGGGCCGTTGAGCTTTTGTTCGATGATTAATATTTAAAAAGTTTTTTTCTGCATTCTTCAAAATCGCTCTTGCCACTGAGCATCATGGTTGTCAGAGGCGCGGCTTCTTCTGCCAGCCGTTTCATTTCCTTAGCAGTTTCACGGATGTCCCACTGAGCATGTTCATCATCACGGAGACTGACGAAATGATAGAGTTCTCTGGCATTCAGTTTCATCAGGACTCTTCTTCTGTGGGCATTGGTCAGTGCATAGTTCTTTGATAAAGGGGCTGTTGTTCTGAGGATGTTATAAAATTCTTCACTTCTTTTCATGATCTCGGAAAAAAGGGCGGTCTGTCCGGTTTCAATTACAGACGGAGGAACGGTATATCCCAGAACGGTATCGTAATCCTGCGGGATCTGGGAGCTCATACGGTGTCTTTTAAGCTGTGCATAATTTGTCGCACTGACGATGAGTTCAAATGTGAACTCTACTGATTCAAAAGCGCGCTCAACCTTGTCATAGCTATCTTTTGAGCACAATGATGCTTTTATCAGTTCCTTTTTCTGAGTATTGGTAAGCGATGAAGCGGATCTGATGCACGATTGAAAGTCAGATCCGGTGTAAGTGTAAATAAATGCCGCACAGAGAACTTCATCGGGTTTTTTTGTGAAGCTGTGAAGTTTTACAGGGATCTGATCATATTGAGGATCAAGTATTCTTTCGTTATATTTTTCCAGAGCACGCTTTATTGTTTTTTCCCTTTCGGTATCATAACTTGTCGGTTTTGTGTACTTGATTATTGATGGTGAGAGTGGATGAACAGCTTCAAATATTCTTTTCCCGAGTTCCCGTATTTCCTGAAGATCTGACGATGCAAATCTGCGAAGCATGTTTTCAAGAGTTCTTGCGTTCACGGTCATTCCGAACTGTGTGACTGTTGCAAGTGATACTACATATCTTGCGTCTTCCTTTGCCCAGCCGTCAACGGTTATTTTGCCATTTTTTGTTGTTATTCTGGACGGAAATTTTGCAAAAAAATGGTTTCTCAATGTTTCATAAAGTGAGAAATAAGTACGGTTCTGGATGTTTATGAGCTTTTCAAGTTTTCCTGAAAGATGGAGTTCATGAAGTTCTTCAGCCATGACAAAATCACCGTCGAGTTTTATGTAACGCTGACTTTTTTCTGTAAACGATGCAAGCCGGAATTTTTGAACTTCTTCAACTGCAAGGCGACTGAGTCCGGTAATGTCAAAATTGAAAACGGCGTGTTCCGCCACACTTGAATGACCAAGTCCGAAGATTATCATTTCATTGGATTTCCGGGCTTTTTCTGTTTCGATGCGGGATTTTTGTCTTAAACTGCCGATGTCTGCCGGGTCTCTTGATATCCTTGCATATGCTGCACTCAGAGTTTCAGGGGTGACATTATCTTCACTCCACGAAGCTCTTTTCTTAAGTTCCTCAATGATCTGTGCGTCAATGTTGTATCCCGCAAGAACTACTTTCATGTCTGCTCCATTCAAATTGTTCCGGACGGCATTATAAAAAATGAAGTGTCTTAAATCAACTTTGTTTTTTTAAGTAAATTTGTAAAAGATCTTAAAAGAGCTATAATTAAACAGTTTACAACCTTTCGGAAGAAAATGTAAGTGGTTGAAAGAGATCGCGGCACCAAAACAATAATGTCTCATGGAATAAAGAATGAAATTATTGAAAATACGATTGTCCTGATCGCGACAAAAGGCAGTTGGAGCATATCGGTACAGGAAATAGCCGATGCCTGCAAAACGACACCGGCATCGCTTTATACCTATTTCGGATCTAAGAAAGAAATATTTGAAGAGGCAAGGGAGGAGATGGAAAAAAGGTTTGATTCAGTTATCAGTCTGCCGATACCTGAAAAGATACCTGAAGAGATGAAAATTAGAATGATATCTTTTTATATACTTGATTTTGTTACCAGAAACAAGTGGGCTTCCGATTTTATAGATCCTTTTTCAGGGTGCAATGCCACAAAAAAACTTATGGAAAGGATCAGTGTTCTGCTGAAAAAGAACAAGCTTTCAAAAGATGAACTGGAATACAGGATCTACAGATTTCTCGCAGGTATCCATTTCAAGATAAAATACCGTTTCATGCGTAACGAAGTCCCTGTTGAAGCCGATATAGATGACATTTCAAAGTTCATGCTTTATAGCGAAGTATGATTAAAAAGGCACTTCTTTTCTCAATTATTACAGCTTTATTTTCCGGACTTTATGCTGATGGGTCAGTCATTGAGAAAATGTATCAGAAACTGTCAGGATTTTATGAAAAGAACCAAGGTGTCATAAGTGTAAGGGAATTGAGTGCAGTTTCAAAGGACCCTGAAACAGGAAAAGTTTTAAAAAAATTCTCAGCAAAAATTGAAAGGACTGACTATTTTTATAAAACGCCTGTGATAAAAGCGCTTCAATACACTGAAAACGGAGAGGAAAATAGTGTCAAAAACTATGACACAAGGGAAATTGAGCCGGTATACCCGGTCTTTGATAAAAAAGGAAAAGATAATTACACGCTTGAAATACTCGGCAACGAAAATGTTGATGGACGCAACTGCTTGAAAATAAAGGTTGTTCCTCGAAAAATATCAATGAGGCATTTCACCGGTGAGATATTCATAGACCCCGGAAAACTTGAAATCGTCAAAATGAAAGGATCTCCTTCAAAACTTCACTGGGCAATGAAGGAATTCAGCTTTGAATATCTTTTTGCCGCACTTGACGGCTTTCCGGTCGTAAAATCGGCAAAAGTGAAAGCAAGGGTCAAAGTTGCTCTTTTCGTCTCTGACAACATCACCGATTACGAAGTTAAAGCATTGTCAAACAGGTTTTTCTGATTTTACATTGTACTGTAATGTTCACCCTGCGGTGACTTTGTTCTTTCCCGATCTTTTTGACTGATACATGAGGTGATCTGCTCTTTCAACTACAGTTTCAACGGTGTCATCAGCACGGATCATTGTTGCTCCGCCGGATATTGTGGCAAAAAGGCGTATCTCTTTTTCAAAGAAGAATGATTCTGATGTAAGCCGCCGTAAAAGTTCGGCTTTTTCTTTCAGCTGTTCAATTGTCACATTGCTTAAGACAACAATAAATTCTTCTCCTCCCCATCTTGAAACATGGTCAAAGCTTCTTATGCTTTCGCGAAGAGTGTTTGAAACCATCTTGAGCACTCTGTCTCCCGTGTTATGAGAGAATGAGTCGTTGAAATACTTAAAGTTGTCAATATCAAAAAATATGATCCCTGTGTCCCATCCGAACCTGTTCTTTTCATCAATTCTGTCGAGGATGATCTTTTCTCCGTATCTTCTGTTTGCAATTCCGGTCAAGGCATCAATCATTGAAAGTTTTCTGAGTTCATCTATCTGACCCATAAGATCATTATCTGCGGATGTGTTGGAAAAAATCTCGATTGCGCCGGTTGATTCCCCTGACTCGCTGAAAAGAGGAATTATTCTGACATGTACCGGAATCCTGTGTCCGTCCTTGTGATGAAGATAAATGTCAGACTGGTGAAGGGATCTGCTTTTCATTGATTGAATAAGAGGGCAGTTGCCTGTGCAGAGATTGTTTCCTTCGCTGTCGATATGAACCAGAATGTTGTCCATGCACCTGTGTCCGATTATCTCTTCCTTTTTCCAGCCGGTGAGATTTTCAGCCGCTTTATTCCAGTGCATTATCTGCCGGGAGGTATCAACGAAATAGACTGCCTCAAAAAGGTTATCAAGAAACTGTTCAATGAATTTACTGTCAGAAAACATAAAAAACCTCTTAAAAACAGAAAAGCAACTGATTATAACAACACATATCGCATTGTCCATACATAAATTTGATTTTAATATCAGGAAATTATAAAATCACCAGTTTATTTAATAGGCGAGAGGTTGTATATGTTCACTTTTTACAGAATATTCATAAGTGTAGCTGAGAATATTACTGATATCATAAACGATTCACTTAAAAGCCATTCTCAAAAAATTGAAGAATTCATGCTTTCAGCAGAAAAATTCCGTGAAGCTATCTTTGTAAAAGGGGAGAATGTTGATCTTAAAATTCTTTGGGATGATATAGTAACTCATATTGATGATCTTGTAGCGCTTTCAGAGAGACATGTGAACACTGATCTTAAGCTCGGTCCTGTGGTTGATGGAATATATCAGAATTTCTCAGCAGACATTGATGCATTGAGTGAAAAAGAGATGGTATGGTTCCTGCTCGGTTTTAAGAATGGAATCATAAAAGATCTTGAATCATCGGGGACTGTAAAACTGTTTCTCCATAATCAGTATCATTTTGACTGTTACCGCCACACATTTAAAATAGACGAAGTTCTCAAAAGGTATTTCCAGAACAGTTTTCTTAGTGAATTCATGTATATAGCCGAAAAACACATTTGCAGGGCAGTTCTGCTTGAGGCAGAGCATTTTTCGAAACTGCATGAGAAATTTGAAGAATTTCAGGATGATATGATGTTCTTTGATGAATTTCCGCAGACGGTTTCAAAAAAGAGAGTCGAAGTTCCTCCCGTACTTGAAAGAGTGGATAGATATATTGCCGGATTCGCCACTTTTTTCAGTGAGATCGAAAAAGTAAAAAAGGAGATCCATGGAGCTTTAATGGAAGCGGTTGACAAAGCTCTGCACAGTGCCGTTGGAAAAGCATACATGCTGAACAGTCCGGTTGTCAGATCGTTATTTTACAGCGTCAGGAAGGTTGAGTCCAATAAGGAAAAGATAAGGGAAAAATTTCTTTCCGACGACAGAATGTTCAGCGATCATTTCTCTATTGAGATCAGTGACTGGAAAAAGGACCTGGAGATATCAAAATACCAGATATTTACGGGAGATTTGACTGTTGATACGGTCAATCTTTCCGATAATAAACTTGAAGAGAGATACAGGCCGGCGTTTCTGCAGATAAATAAAATGCTTGAAAGCACGATCAATGTGATCTCATCTTTCCAGCCGGGTGATTTTCAGAAAATAAAAATGGCAATACTTAAGGAATCAAGGGCAATTCAGAAAGCATTGAGAGAGGAACATGTTCCGGGAATTATAGATGTTGCACAGAAAGCGAGCATTCTTTCGGTAATAAAAAACTTTGTACAGAGGATTGATGACGCGATAGAAAAAATAGATGTCAGTCACACCATTTTCAGTTCAAAAAAAGTTTCTAACAATGTCACAGTATCAAAAAGTATTAATGTTCCGCTCAGAGAACTTATCAGATACAAGACTGATTCAGCACTTGTTGTGCAGTTAGCTGACTTTATTGATGATATAAGAAAGAACAACGAAAAGGTCATAAGAAAGACCGGCGAGATAGAGAAGATCGTTGAATATAATATGGATGCCGCCCTTTCTGTGATGAGAAACAGGGATGAAGAAGATGAAGAAGCAGCAATAAAAGCAGTAACGATTGCAAAGGAAGGACTTGAAAGAGCGCTCAATCTTTCAAATGAACTGCTGGGAATAATAATGCTGACTGTTGAAAAAATAAGAACAGTTATGCCTGAGATCGTTTCTGAATATTTAAATCAGATAGAAGAGCTTACTTTTGCTGAAAAAGTGATTAAACTGAATATATATCTGGTAAGAAAGAGAACTGTTAAAAATCTTAAAGAACATCTGATCGCAATTAAAGCATTTTCTGAAAAGACACTGCCTGAACTTATAAATCTGGTCGCTGAGTATTTTAATAAAACAAAAAAGAATTATTCAAAGTTTAAAAAAATAACAGGGCTGTCTCAGTCGAAAGATGACTTCGGCTTTTTTTATATGAGCCGTCTGAATGAAATGGAGAACAGGTTCAGATCGATGCCGTATGTTTATCAGCGGCTTTTCAGCTATGATTCACTTCCCGACAGAAATTTTTATATTGAAAGAAAAAATGTGGCTGAAAAACTTCTTGAGGATTTCACATACTGGAAGAGTGGAGGTTTTGTCTCCACGGTGCTTGTGTCTGAAAAAGGTAACGGGAAGACCACTTTTTTTGATATTGCGAGAGCAGAGTTGCTGAAAGAGCACAGAATATACAAGGCCGAGCTTTTAAAGACAGTTCGAACATCTTCTGAGCTGCTTGAAGTTCTTAAGGATTCTTTTGAAATGACTGATGCCTCAAGTATTGATGAACTCGAACAAAGGATAATGTCAAATGATTCAAGAAAAATTTTCTTTCTTGAGAATTTGCAGAATATGTACTTGAGAACAATGGACGGATTTGAAGCGGTGGAAAGATTCCTTCTTTTTATGGAGCGCACACAGGAGAAAGTGTTCTGGATAGTTTCGTGCAATCTTTATGCATGGAACTATATAGATCTGGCTGTTTCAGCTTCAAGATATTTCCAGAAAACCATTGTAATATCAAGTCTTTCCAGTATTGAAATTGAAGAATTGATAATGAAACGACACAATTCTTCAGGGTACGATATTCTTTTTGAAGTTCCTGAAGAAATAAGGACGGCAAAGAAGTTCTCAAAGATAAAAAATGTTGATGACAGGCAGAATTACCTTAAAAAACTTTATTTTGAAAAGTTGGCAAAACTTTCAGGCGGTAATATCAAATCATCAATTCTCATGTGGTTGAGTTCCATCAGAGATGTAGCCCAGGACAGAATGACAGTTTCTGCAGACCTGTTGACTGACTATCCTTTTATTATCGACCTGCCGAAAGAGGAAAAATTTGCACTGACCACCCTTATCATACACGACGCGCTTGACCCCGATGATTATTCATATGTTTCAAGAGAGAATAAAAGCGGAAGCAGCATGATGCTTCTGCGTCTTTTCAATAAAGGGCTTCTTGTGAGAAAAGATGAGAATTTTCAAATACATCCATTCATATATCGGGATGTTGTGCGTGTTCTGAAATCTCTTAACATGCTGCATTAGGAGGGTGTAATGAAATCTATATTTACGGTATTATCATTCATTATTGCTATAAACGCAGGAAACAGCGAAAACTGTCAATCTATAGACAAAAGGTATGTCGAAGAAGACTTTTTTAATATTGACAAGGTCAGTTTTGCTGAAGAATTAGAAAAACCATCGGAAACACAATCAGAAAAACTGCCGGAATCTGATGATGCTGAAAACAAAAATCCTGTTTCGGGAACAATAATAGACTCAAAGCCCCAGATAGAATGGAAAGTTTCTTTCGGTAAAGTGTTCTGGATGATCATCATCTTTCTTTTTGCCTATATGCTCATAAAATATTTTACAAAAGCACTTGAGGCAATTGCTGAAAAATGGGCGGCTTCCCGTCTTTTCATAAAAAGAGTGATTCCTGTATTCCGGCTTTCTGGCTGGATTGCGACAATATATCTGATGATAGTCGGAGTTCTTGCTCCTCCAATTGAAACAATACTTGCAGTTACTGCGTCATTCGGTATTGCGATGGGTTTTGCGTCTCAGGATATACTTAAAAATATATTCGGCGGAATAATGATCCTTTTTGACAATCCTTTCCAGGTCGGTGATAAGATACAGGTCGGGGAACATTACGGAGAGGTGATCCACATCGGCTTAAGATCGGTAAGAATTGTCACCCCTGATGACAGCACGGTTTCAATTCCCAATAGTGATATTGTTAGCAGATCGGTTTCCAATTCAAATACAGGCGAGTTCAACTGTCAGGTTGTTGCCGAGTTCTATTTCCCAATTGATGTTGATCTTGAAAAACTGAGAAAACTTGCGACAAGAGCGGCAATTGTCTCAAAATATGTTTATTTGAGAAAACCAGTTGCAGTAAGATTTAAGAATGAAATTCATGAAGGCCGTTCAATGGTGAAAATGAGGTTGAAGGCATATGTTCTTGATTTGAGATACGAGTTCGCTTTTTCAACAGAAATGAGCGAAATAGTGATATCGGAAGTTTTAAAACAGGGACTTGTCACCCCTCAGCAGATGTCAGGATAGTTTAAGATCTATAGAGGGCATGGAGTGAAGTACGGATCATTTCTGAAAGATGTTTTTATCTGTTCACTTGGAGCTTACGGTGGTCCGGAAGCCCATTTCAGCGTATTTCTTGACCAAATGGTTGTCAAAAAGAAGTATCTGACCGAAGAGGAGCTTGTTGAACTTGTTGCGCTCTGCAGTATTCTGCCGGGGCCGACGAGTACTCAGGCACTTGTTTCGATCGGGTATAAAAACGGCGGGCCGCTTCTAGGTTTTCTGACAATGATTGTCTGGGCACTGCCGGTTCTGATGGTGATGACGGCATTGTCGTTTCTTTATCAGTTTCTTTCTTTTCAGGGGATTTCAAGCGGTGTTTTACGGTTTATCGGTCCGATGGCTGTAGGTTTCATAATTGTCGCCGCATTCAGGATCGGCAGAAAGGTTGTAAAAGACATTCCGACCGGGGCGTTGATGCTTTTTGGAGCTGTTACGACATTTTTTATCCGTGCTCCGTGGATCTTTCCGGTTGTGCTGCTGATCGGCGGAGCGGTCACGATCTTTCTTTCAAGGGAAAAAGGGATCTGGAATAAAATCAAGCTTGCTCCTCCATGGGGCTATCTATTTGTTTTTGCTGTGATTGCAGTTCTTGCGATTGTTCTTGCGACAGTTACTGACATAAGGATTTTTCAGCTTTTTGAAAGTTTCTACCGTTACGGATATCTCGTTTTCGGCGGAGGGCAGGTGATCGTTCCTGTCATGCACAGTGAACTTGTCGAAGTAAGGCAGTACATCACAAATGAAGAGTTTCTGACCGGTTACGGGCTTGTTCAGGGACTTCCGGGACCGATGTTCAGCTTTACTGCCTATGCCGGTGGAATGGCAGCCCGTGACAGCGGAATTTTTGTTCAGATAATGAGTGCGGCGGTAAGCGGAATCGGCATTTTCCTTCCAGGAGTGCTTCTCATCTATTTTGTCTATCCAGTCTGGGAGGAACTTAAACAGATCAAAGCGGTCAAAATATCACTCACCGGTATCAATGCCGTTGCAGGCGGACTCATTGCAGTTGCCGCAGTGATATTAATGAAAGCAAGCGGATTTCAGATCGAAAACCTCATTGTCACAGCAGTTTCAGTCGCACTTCTGATGTCAAGAAAAGTTCCAGCACCCCTGATCGTTGTCGCCGCAATCCTTGGCGGAGTGTTTGTCTGAAATTGCTTAACTCCCTAAATTAAAACAACTTTTTTCCTGATTTCCATTGACTAAATAATTTGCATCAAATTTCTTGCAAATTTAATCTGATTACTGCATTATCTATTGGTGACTAAACTTTCGGAGTCGGAAAATGACAGAAAATGAGTTGATAAATATTGATGATATTAAAAGCAGGATTTTCACAATTCGCGGAATGCAGGTAATGCTGGACAGTGACTTGGCTGAATTTTTCGGAGTTGAGACAAAGCGACTTAATGAACAGGTGCGGAGGAATATTTTAAGATTTCCTGAAGAATTCTGTTTTAAATTAAGTAAAGAAGAAAAGAATAAGGTGGTCGCAATTTGCGACCACCTTCAAAATCTGAAGTATTCTCATCATCTTCCATCTGTTTTTACTGAACAGGGTGTTGCCATGGCATCTGCTTTAATTAACAGCGACATTGCTGTGATGATGAGCATAAAAATTATGAAAGCATTTGTAGCGATGCGGCGTTTTATTTCAAACAATGGTGATGTATTTAAAAGAATGGAAACTGTTGAAATAAAACTGCTTGAAACGGACAGCAAAATCGAAAAAGTTCTTTCTGCTCTTGAATCAAAGCAAATTCAGCCAAAACAAGGCATCTTTTTTGAAGGTCAGGTTTTTGAAGCACACAAATTCGTTTCAGATATTGTGAGATCGGCTGAAAAATCCATTATTCTAATTGATAATTATGTTGATGACACCGTTCTCACACTTTTTTCAAAACGGAAACAGGGAGTTGTGCTCAAAATCCTCACGAAGAACCTTTCAAAACAGCTAATTCTCGACACTCAGAAATTCAGTTCACAGTTCCCTCCTGCTGAAATAAAAGAGTTCAATCATTCCCATGACAGATTTATGATAATTGACGATAAAGACCTTTATCATTTCGGTGCATCACTCAAAGACCTTGGAAAGAAATGGTTTGGATTTTCCAAAATGGATGTTGAAGTGACGAAGATGCTGGCGAGGATATGACAACGGCAACCTTCTCAAACTAATTCTTCCAAATAATGATGAAATTAGTTATACTTGCGACGCATTGAACAGGAGGGTTTGAGAAAGATGAAAAACATATGTGCTTGTGGCCACCACTATGGTTGAGATTAAAAACAAGATTTATTATTTTGCTTGTTTCGTTTACATTTTTCTTTTGGCATTACTTTTATACACAATAAGTAAAAAAGATTATGTTCACTCAGAGAACTTAGATCCTAAAATAATGCAAGCTATTGATCAGCATGATTATATGATGGTTAACCAGTTGATCTCCCAATTGGAAACAAAAAAATCCGATCAGGAAATGCAAGAGATTTTTAAGAAAAGTCTAATGTATTCATTTGAAACGTTGTGGGATTGTCCAGATTGCTCTTATCCGCCAGATTTCAGTGAAGAAGAAAAGATTAATTGTGAGAATATTGAAAATGAAATTCCTGGAGGTTTGGCTTGTTCAAAATGTGAATTTTACCGCTCAATAAAAATAAAAGAAAAGCTCATAGAACTATTAGACGATGTTAATATTAAAAATTCGGAAGAAGAGACTCCCTTGTCTCTATCTTTACCTCTCGGTAACTATGATATTTTTCTAAAACTCATAGAAAAAGGGGCTCTTATTGAAAAGGATAAGGGTCTTTTAAAAGAAGCTTTGTTTTGCAGTAAAAATCACTTTTTTATTTGTCGAGCACCACTAAACAAGAAAATTATTAAATATTTTCTTGATAACGGCATGAATGAATTTTCAAATTCAGATGACAGCTCTCCATATAAATGCATTCAGGAAAGAATAATAAAATGCGAGAAAGAAATTGAAATTGCTGAAGAAGAAAGTTCCAAATATAAAAACAATCTGAAAAATTATAAAGAAATTCTTAACCTATTTCCTGTGTCAAAATCATCTTTAATATCAAAAAAGAGTTTGAAAAAAATATTTAAAAGCGAGGACATTGATAAATACAATAAATCTATTTCTTTATTGAAAGAGTTATTACAAAACCCAAAACTTCATTGTAGTGAGCTAAGAATGAAAATTCTTCAAAACGAGAACAAAGGGAGCTTTCCTGTTTTATCTTTTGAACTATACTGTTTAAACAAAGATGTTTGGGGGGTTAAAAGAATAGATTTGGATTTCAATACTTTAAAGAAAATTAAGGATAGTTTTGAAGAAGAGGCAAAAAGCGAGAATATTCATGGTTTTGAAGAGTTTAAACCAGAGGATAAATCATTTAATTATTTTTCTAATTCAATAGAAGGAGTGCTTAACGCTTCTATAAAGTATGTTTTAAGAGAACATTTTTCGTGTAATGAAATGGCAGTAAATTTTTCTAGAGGAGATAATTTGAAAAATGATTGCATCGAATGGTATCTTAATTATTCACAAAAAAAGGAAACTGTTGAAAAATGCAACCTGATCAAACAAAAAGATGGAACGACTGTATTTGAAAATCTTGTAATCTGCAACCCTGAAAGTATTAAACCTTATTGCAATCAAGTTTTCAAACATATTACAGGGGTACCTGTATTTAATGTTGTTTTTAGATGTACGGAAGAAAATGAGGAATCTATAATAAAAATCAAACTTGACCCTAACAACTTTTCTGTCACAAACTAAGTTTAACCTAAAGCACCACAGGGGTCGCCAACATATGTTTCTAAAGCCAATATGTTGATATCACATTGATTTTAATGTTTTTTGCTTCTGCTTCCATCTGACTTAATATTTCTTATTCAATTTCTTGCATATTTAATCTGATTACTGCATTATCTATTGGTGACTAAATTTTCGGAGTCGGAAAATGGCAGAAAATGAGTTGATACAGATTGATGATATTAAGAGCAGAATCTTCACTATTCGCGGAATGCAGGTGATGCTGGACAGTGATCTTGCGGAGTTTTATCAAACAGAAACAAAATATATAAACAGAGCAGTGAAAAGAAATCCCGACAGATTCCCGGAAGGATTTATTTTTCAGCTCACAAAAACTGAGATGGAGTCTTTAAGGTTCCAATTTGGCACCTTAAAGACAGGCAGAGGACAGCATCGAAAATTCAACCCCCATGTTTTTACTGAAGCCGGTGTTGCAATGCTGTCAGCAGTTCTCCAGACCGAAATTTCAATTCGTGTAAGTGTTCAAATTATTCAGGCATTTGTTAAAATACGACATTTCATTTTGGAAAATGCATCAATATTTCAGCGACTTAGCACTGTTGAAGTTAAGCAAATAGAAGCTGACAAAAAATTTGATATGCTTTTTAAAGCCATGGAAGGCGATCAGCTTCCTTCAAAACAGGGCGTTTTATTTGACGGACAAATATTTGAAGCACACAAATTTGTTTCAGATATTGTAAGGTCGGCTGAAAAATCGATCATTCTTATTGATAATTATGTTGATGATACAGTCCTCACACTTTTTTCAAAACGGAAACAGGGAGTTGTGCTCAAAATCCTCACAAAAAACCTTTCAAAACAGTTAATTCTCGACACTCAGAAATTCAGTTCACAGTTCCCTCCTGCTGAAATAATTGAATTCAATCATTCCCATGACAGATTCATGATAATTGACGATAAAGACCTTTATCATTTTGGTGCATCACTCAAAGATCTCGGCAAGAAATGGTTTGGATTCTCCAAAATGGATGTTGAAGTGACGAAGATGTTGTCAAGGATATAACTTTTGCTACCTTGTTACTTTGATAACATCTCAATATTCTTTACAAAAACCTTTTCACTCATGAGTTCTTTCATTGCTTTTTCACAGTGATCAAGTTCAAGTCCGGGGATAACTTTGTTTTTGAGGATATTTGCTAAAAGGGTGATGTTCTGCATTCTTGCATCGGGGAGATCTTCGATGTAAACCCTCATATTTTTTATGTTTTTTGCTTTTGCTTCATTTGCAATCTCTTCAGCTTGAACTTCTTTGTCAGTTCCTGTTCTAACCGGCAGGGGTTGCCACGAGGTGTCATACCAGACGATTGTTCCGCCGTTTTTAAGCATTGATGTCATTGCCCTTAACGCTTCGTGCCGCTCCATGCTTATGACAAGATCAGCATCCCCTGATTCGATGAGCGGAGAAAAAACTTCTGTACCGATCCTCAGTTGACTAACGACCGTTCCGCCTCTTTGCGCAAGTCCGTGAGTGTCAACGGCTTTGAATTTGTATCCTGCGTAACTAACCGATCTTACTAATATTTCACTCAACATCCCGATTCCCTGACCGCCAACTCCAGTGATGTAGATATTCATGTTTTCCATAATTTTTCTCCTAATATTTTATTGCTGTCGCAGGACAGGTCTGGATACAGCTTCCATCGCCGATGCACAGATCTTTGTTGACAGTAATGCTTCCGTCACCGTTTTTATTGAATGTGGGACATGCAAAATTCTTAATGCACTCCTGGATCCGGTCACATTTTTGCTGATCGATCAAAACCTGTCTGCCTGAATCGTTCCCTTTTCTTTTCTGTATTTTGGTGAATTTCAGCATGCAGGGATGTTTTGCAATAACTACTGAAAACCCTTCATAATTTACAGCTTCTGCCACAGCTTCTGTCAACTTTTTCTGGTGGTATGTGTCAACTTCGAAAATTTTTGCAACCCCCATTCCTTCAAGCATCTGTCTGACTGGAATTCTGTCAGTTATCTCATCAAAATTCCTTCCTGTCGCAGGATGTTCCTGATGCCCAGTCATTGCGGTAGTTCCATTTTCCATGAGGATCAGAGTGATGTTGTGTTTGTTGAAAATCGCATTGACGATGCCCGCCGCTCCTGCATGGAAAAATGTTGAATCTCCAAGAAAACAGACAACTTTTCTTGAGTTGTTGAAAAGTGCCATTCCGCTTGCTATTCCTGTTGAAGCCCCCATGCTCATCAAAAGCTCGACCATATTGTAGGGGGGAAGAAATCCGAGAGTATGACAGCCGATGTCTCCGACTTTTATATCAGTTTCCTTCAAAGCTTTCTTTATCGCATAAAAAGCCGATCTGTGACCGCATCCCGGGCACATCTGGGGAGGTCTGATCGGTGCGGTTTTGCCAATTATTACAAAATCTGAGCTTTTAACCATTTGAGGAAAATCACGGCTTAAAATCTGCCGCACTTTGTCGGGAGTATATTCGCCGATGAAATCTTCAGGGTCTGTTTTTCCAGTAATTCTACACTTCAGGTTTCTTTCGTAAGCAATTGATTTTATTTCTTTTTCAATGATATCATCAAGTTCTTCAAGAATTTTCACCTCGTCGTGACTGTTTAAAAAATCAACGATCTCATCCATCTGGAGCGGATAGACCAGGGCAAGTTTTAAAATGTCAGGCAGTTTGTCAGAATCTTTAAGAACATCCATCACCGAAAGAAAAGTCGTTCCCGCTGTTATTATTCCGGTTCTGTTTTTATTGTTGATGAAAGTATTCAGTTTTTTAATCTGTTTATCTGCCGCAACATCCTTTAATCTTGCAAGTGCCCGTCTTTTCATTGGGAAAACTGCGGAAGTGATCGGAATGTATGGGCCGTTAAGTCTGTCAAATCTCGGCGTTTTATCAAACGGTTGCGGTTCCCATCCGGCAAAATCAACAAGCTCCTTCTGATGACAGGTATGAGTTGTGAGCCGCAATATCACAGGCATTTTCTTTTCAACCGATAATGCCGCCGCCGCCTTGAAATATTCATAAACTTCTTTCGGAGATGACGGTTCAAGGACAGGAGTGTAAGAAAGTTTTGCAATATGTCTGTTGTCCTGTTCGTTCTGTGAAGAATGCGCTCCCGGATCATCACCGAGAACAACGACCATTCCGCCGGTCAGGTTCATGTGCCCAAGCTGTACAAATGTGTCAGCGGCAACATTAAGTCCGACGCTTTTAAAGAAAACACAGCTTAAGTGCCCGTTTACACTGGCTCCGTATGCAACTTCGGTCGCAACCTTTTCGTTGGTTGAAAATTCAAAATAAAAAGGTCTCAATTCATGCGGAATTGTCGCAATGGCAACCGCGATCTCAGGAGTAGGACTCCCCGGATAACTTGTCACAACGCGGACGCCAGATTCTATCATTGCCCTTACAATGGCAGTATTTCCAATGACGATCTCGGAAAACGACTCATTTTTTAACAGCATTTCACCATAATTGATCATGATCCCTCCGGAATTAAGAAAAAACTTGCGGATATTACCATTTTCTGAAGATTGCGTCAACAATTAAGATATTTGTGTCCTTAATTAACGACATACGGTTTCTTGAATTCCGCAAAGTAATCTGATATTATCTCCCACTAACTGTTTTTTGAGGACAAAATGAACAGTATTCAAAGATTTAGCTGTCTTGTTATTCTATTAATTATGGCTGGTTGCGGTTCTGCACAGAGCACTTCATCAGGAAATGATGTAATGCTTAGAAGTTCAACTGCTTCAAGACCTCAGTGGGTAAGTTCTGCAGGAACCGTAAAAAGCGGCGGAAATACGATGTTTGTCGGCAGAGCTTCCGGAGTGAGAAATGAAACAGATGCAATTTCAATTGCAACCAACGATGCTTTTGCAAAAATGTCCAACCATTTCGGTGTGTCGGTAAAAAGTGACTTTATCTCTTCCGAGCAGGAAACGGATGGTCAGTATTCATATCAGATAGGGCTTGAAAGCAGGATCACCGGACATCAGATAAAGGTGAAAAACTATAACCTCGAAGCCACTTATACCGAGCAGTGGCAGCGGAGTTCAAAGGAGTTTGATGCGTATGTCCTTCTTGCCGTTCCTGATAATGAAATTGCAAGAATAAGGATCGAAGTTGAAGGTGCCGGTGCCTGGTCAGTTATTTCAAATCATGAAGAAGCTGTTGTAAAAACGAAGGACCTGCTGAATGTTCTGGCAAAAAAAAGAAAAATAAAATTTAACCAGCAGCCGGTTCCGCTTACTCCTGACTATGATGTTAAAGATGTTTCCGGCAAGGTAGAAGCGGCTTTTCTTCTTGTTGTGAAGTGCGATATAGGAAAAACCGAAGAATACAGCGGTGAATTCTATACCGAAGTTAAGACTGTTGTTGAGCTGGTCTCTTTGATCGAGGGAAAGGTTTTGGACAGATGGAATCTCGAAACAAAAGGGGGAGCGTTCAGCAAGCAGGATTCAATAAATAACGGTATTCAGCAATCGTTCAAAAACATACTTGATAAACTCTGAAGATGAGGTAAGTCATTGAATTTTCTTAAAATATCACTGATCTTTGTTGTGGCGGCAGTTTTTCTGAACCTTTCAGCGCAGACAGAGAAAGAGCTTCAGGAAATAAAGGAACAGATGGAAAAAATGCCGGTTCCGCCTGTAGTCACACTGCCTGAAAATTATGAAGAGCTTGTGAAAAGTTCTTCAGGGAATGTGATGGAAAAAAGGATAAACATCATTGTAGGAGAGGCGATAACGAAAGGCAAGGTCGTTCTTGAAAAAGTTAATGACATTCTCTTTGCACAGGTCGTTCCCAATTTTGCCTACGCAGATGACAACGGTGAAGAGCGACTCGGTGAGGACCTTATCGCCATACTCCAGTCAAACAAGATGGAAGCTCCAAGAAGTGCCCAGTTCATGAACCTTGATTACCGCGAACTGATGCTGATGAAACTTCCTTTCAAAAAGCGGCTTATTGACTCAATGGTAATAGGAGCTGACAAGTTCGATCTTTCACTGGACCTTACTTTCTTTGTCAATATGAACGCTCTTACCAACAGTGTTTACAATGCTCTCAGGAACATTAAGGAATTTACAACGGTTTATAACAGTTCGGAGAAATATTACCGGACTAAATTCGATGACAGCAATCTCCTTTTTCTTGTGAGGATTCCGAATGTTGCCTATGAACTTGTCTATACCGGGGAGCTTTTTGAAAATATTATTTCTGCCCAGATCAAAGAGGCCCTTTTCCTGAAAAATGTCATTAAAGACTTTGAAAAGCAGATAGAAAAGGATAAAGAACTTAAATTTGATGGAAGGTATATAAAAGGTAAGGATATTTCAATAGATCTGTGGTTTCTGGCAGTTGAAACAGAGATGAATGTCGAAAAAGGAAAAGATTTCATCAGGAAGGCCTTAAAGCATGAATCTGTAAATGTAACAGGCAGTGAAAAGAAAAAGGACAGGAAATGATCAGTTGTCCCCATTGCGGTTTTGAAAACAACAACTATTTTTTCTGTGCAGGATGCGGAAGGGGTATCCCTGTAAAGAAGAAAAGTGTTTTCACGAAACTTCCTGAAAGTTCAACTAGATTTCTTGAAGAAGCTGTTAATACAATAGAAAGGGTTTTTTATACCGACAACAGCATTCATACCACGCTTGACATGAACACAACACTCATTAACATGTCTGAAATTTCCAAGGAGAGCGGGATATTCATAATTGATGATGCACAGTGGAAAGATGTCGAAGGAAAAGTAAAGTTGAGCTGCTTTTTCGGTGAGACGGCTCTGGCATATATTCTGAGCTTTGTTCTTTCTCTTATTGGAGTTATGCTCGGTTCTGCAGGGATTGAGATGACATTCAAGCTTTTTTTCACCTGCTATATTCTTGTTTCGTTCCTTCAGTGGTTTATTTTTCCTTATATTGCCGGTTCCACTGTTGTTGCTTTTGCCGGTCATAGATGTGGTCTTTTCGTTGACAGAAAATTTTCGGTAAGAGGTCGTCCCGGGCTGCTCCTGATCCTCTCTCTCTTTATGCTTCTTCATTCATTCATCCCTTTCTTTCTGATTGAATATCTTCTTGCCGCAAAAATAAAAAGCTATGTTCCGGTGGCTTTAAAAATAACCGGAATTGATTATTTAAAAAAAATCGGAGGTGACCAGTGAAACAATTTGTGAAAACCGCTATTTTAACTGCAGTTCTTGTTCTTTTCTCTTCATGCGGAATTAACAAGGAGGTTCATCAGAAGGCATTGAACGATCTTGCATCTGCTCAGAAGAACCACAAGGATGAACAGCAAGTCAACGAAAAGTTGAAAAAAGAGATAGAAACTCTGAAAAAAGAAAATGAGGGACTTAAAAAAGATCTTCTTGAAGTGATAAATGAAAAAATGGGGCTGAATCGTGAAATTGCTGACCTCAAACAGAGGAACATTGATTCAGCAAATATGGTGGAAACTCTTATGTTCCAGTTAAAGGAAAAAGGGGCATCACTTGAAGACCTTGAAGCAAAAAAAGGGGAAATGGACGAGCAGAGAGAAAAAATGCTTGCTGAAAGAGACAGATTGCTGAAAGAGCAGGATAATCTCAAAGGCGAACTTGAGCAGGTAAGAAAGATGAAAGAAGCGGCTGAAAAGAGAAACGCCGAGTTTCAGAAACTTATGAGTAAGCTTAAATCAATGATAGATGCCGGAAAGCTTTCAGTGACCATAAGAAAAGGACGGATGATTGTTTCATTAAGCAGTGACATACTTTTCCCGTCAGGTAAAACCACACTTACAGATGAAGGAAAGCTTGCAATTGCTGAACTCTCGGAAACACTTAAAACACTTGAAGACAGATCGTTCCTTATTGTAGGACACAGCGATTCAACTCCGATAAAAACCAAAAGATTTCCGTCAAACTGGGAACTTTCATCTCAAAGGGCGATAGAAGTTGCACGGCTCATGGTCGAAAGCGGAGTAAAGCCCGAAATGCTCACTGCGGCAGGACAGGCCGAATTTGATGCTATCGCTGAAAACGATACACCAGAAAACAAAGCAAAGAACAGAAGAGTCGAAATAATCCTTCTGCCCAAGATCGAGGAACTTCCCGGATTTCCACAATAATCAAAGATTCCTACCTATACGGCTTATCACCGCAGAATTTCATAAAATTTCTCATTATCTGCGGGGGTGATTTGGTTATATCCTGGCAAGCATTTTTGTCACTTCGATGTTCATTTTGGAAAAACCGAACCTTACGATATCTGAAACGAATTTGTGTGCTTCAAAAGCCTGACCTTCAAAAAGAATTCCCTGTTTTGGATGGAGTTCATTGTTTTCAAGGGCTTTGAAAAGCATGTCAAACTTTTTATCAGATTCCAACTGATATTCAATTTGTTTTTTCTCAATAATCTCAAATTTTTGAGAAACTTTTAGATTCTCTGAAATGAAATGTCGCATTCTTTTAACCGTCTGGTTCAATGCTTTGGTTTCAACACCATACAGTTCAGCAAGATCACTGTCCAGCATCACCTGCATTCCTCTAATCGTGAAGATTCTGCTCTTAATCTCATCAATCTATACCCTGTGAATTCAAAGGAATCAAAGATCTCTTTAATCACTACATGTTAAAATTGTTTTTAATAATTTGTTTTGTTGACTTGTTGTTAGAAATATGATAGCGTTTCATCGTGAAGTTAGTGATCCTTTAAGGATCGAAATTTGACAAAAAACTTTTTTGTAATAAATTGTTTTAAAGAGGCTTTTTTGTTGCCTAAGTATAATTATGAAGATTTTAGAAAAGCTTGCGGAAGAAAAAAAGGAGTTGATGTGGTTGTTTTTGACACGGCACAAAATGATGCAGGTGAATTTTTCAGTCTTTACACGAAAAAGGAACTTATGAGCTTTATATTTAACGATGGTTTTGAAAATATAACCCATTTCAGTTCTCCAAAACACTGGCATCTGCCGGATATTTTCATTGATGAATATGAGTTTAGAATTTTAGGAAAAACCGGTTGTCTGGCGTTCTTTTATTTTAATGGAAAGTGGGTTGTGAAATCATTCCATCTGTCAAAAACAAGATTTTCTATTATGGCTGATAACATTATAAAGATATTAGAAAAAAGGAAAAAACAAAATGACTGAGAAAAAATGTCCTGTTTGTGGGTCAAATGAGATTTATTTAAATATTAAAAAAAGAAAAATTACTGACCCTTTTGGTGGAGAAAGAGAAATTAATGTTAATGTTTATTCCTGCAAAATTTGCGGAACGGTAGGCGATTTCTTTAATGAGAATGACCGAATTATAAGCAATGCAATTAGTTTTCTGAATGATAAATCCGTTAAAAATATTATTGATTTTCTCACAAATAGTGGGTTTAAGCTTGCGGCTGTTGAAAAAGCTCTTGGATTATCTCAAAGGACATTGACAAAATGGAAGATAGGGGCGACCAAACCTTCTTCATCGAGTGTGGCTTTGTTGAAACTTATTAAGTTGTTTCCGTGGCTTTTAGATGTTGCGGACAGTAAATATGATGAGACTGTTGCGACGAGAATATTTATTGAAGAATTTTTTGTATATTTTTCCAACTATGATAAATTGCTGACAGCTGTAACTGAAGACACTTGTCTTTTAATGGGTAAAAAAAGTAATAAGTCAGATATATCAGTTGTTTGCGGTTATGGTTCTGATCCGTTAATAGAAATACAGTAAAAATGGGGTTTTAAAAGTGAAAATAAGAACATTTATAATATGTGACGATATTCGCAGCGAAATTGGCGGAAAACACTCCTTGATAGGGGTTTATAAAGACAGGATAATATTTCCTTCCGGCATGGAACAGAAAAACAACTGGCCGAAAGCAATAAAAATCGGTTTTTATGTAGAAGTAGAAATCGATAAGAAACTGCCGGCATCATTTGTGTTTAAAAGAATTGAAAGCAATGATGAAAGCGAGATATTAAAAGGAGATATAAACATTAGCAAAGACAGTAAAATAATCAGAATGACTCTGTTACATCCAGCGTTCATATTTAAAAAAAGCGGAGTCATGAGGTTTATATTCGAGTTTTATGACAAGACAGGAAAGAAAATATGCACTGTTTCACCCGAAATAGATTTCAATATTGAGGAAATGTCCAGTGAACAAATTAAAAAGCTTTGAATTGATGAATATTTTTAAAACTGTCTTTGAGCTAGGGAGTTTATCATGATTAAATTACTTTTTTTAATACTCGCAATTACAACATTATATAGTTGTGGGGATAATGATAATGATATAGAGTGGTCAGAAAGATCAAACACAAAACTCAATTTATCAGATGCTTATGATTATTGCAACGGTTTGGGTGGCCGAATTCCAAGTATTAGCGAACTTAGGGAACTAGTTGTAAATTGTGCTCCGACCGAAACAAAGGGCGAGTGTGGAATTAAAGATGATTGCTCTTTGAGCGAGAGTTGCTTAAATAACACATGTTCGGGTTGTGAAGAATCTAGCTTAGGAATTTACTCGTCTTTTAAAGATATCGGACCTTATTGGTCATCAAGTTTTTTCCAAAATTCTAATGTATGGACAATCTTGAAGGAATCTATATTGATGATGTTGTTGTGAAATAAATCAGAATCGGATTGCTGTTTTCTTATATTTATTGTAATATTATCTCAGAATCTCATAAAATTTTTCATCAATTTCGGCGATAAATCTGCTGGGAAGAGATAAATTTCCTCCGTAAAATGAAAGAGAGGAGGGGAAGGTGAGGTAGAGATTTTCCTTTGCTCTGGAGCAGGCGACATAAAAAAGCCGTCGTTCTTCTTCAAGGTCATCAATTCTTTTCATGGATCTTTCTGACGGGAAGCATCCGTCAAGGAGATGAACGACAAAAACTGTGTTCCATTCAAGCCCTTTTGCGCTGTGAACTGTTGAGAGGATGACTTTTTTGCTGATTTGAGCTGCATCAACTGGTGTTGCAAGCATATTGATCTGAGTTGACGGCGGGTCAAGTGCAAAATCGGTGAGGAATTTTTCAAGCGATCTGTAATTTTTTGCGATCTGGATAAGAACATCAATGTCTCTAAGCCGTTCTTCAAAGTCACTTTCTATCGTTTTAAGGATCGGTGCATAAAAATCAGTAATAATTCTGACAGTTTTAAGCACATCAGGTTTTTCCTCAGTTATTGAGCTGATAAGAGAAAACAGCTTCTTTATCTCTTCGTAATATTTTTTCTTTTTGTGGGTTTCAGCTTCAATGAAACCATTTTCAACAACGGACTCGACAATACGGGCGGCAGTCCCTGAGCCAATCCCCGGAATGAGTTTTAAAATTCTGTTTAACGCCACAGCGTCTTTCGGATTTTCAATCATTTTTGCATAGCTTAAAACATCTTTGACATGACGCCTTTCAATGAACTTTATCCCACCGTAAACTGCGAAATCTATTCCTCTTTTTAAAAGTTCCGCCTGAATGAAATTGCCGTGAAAGCCGGAGCGGTATAGAACTGCGATCTCATCCGGCTCTATATTTTCGAGTGCTTTTTCGATCTTTTCAGCAACAAAAACCGCTTCAGATTCAGCGTCAATCGCCCTTTTTACAAATGGTTTGACCGCCCCCGACATTTCTGAAAAAAGAACCTTGTTATATGCGGCATAGCAGTTTTCAACGATATTATTAGTGAAATCGAGCAGTTCTCTGATCGAGCGGTAATTCTGCTCAAGTTTTATGACCCGACACTGCGGCCAGTTCTGAGGAAACCGCAGAATGTTCTCAAAATTTGCTCCTCTGAAAGCGTAAATGCTCTGAAGATCATCACCCACAACAAGAATATTTCCATGCTCTTTTGCAATGATATCGGCGATTTGACCCTGGAAAGTGTTGGTGTCCTGATATTCGTCAACCATCACAAAACGGTATTTTGACTGAATCCTTTCTCTTACCTCAGAATTCGTGATCAGCAACTCAAGAAACCGTTCAAGAAGATCATCGTAATCCAGCACGTTTTTTGCTCTTTTATATTCAGAATATTTTGCGGCAATTTTTACAATATCTTCAGCAAATTCAAGATATTTCGGATATTGAGAGTCAAGAATCTCACCGATTGGACGGTTATGATTGCGGCATCGGCTGATAATTTCAAAAACAGTTGCTTTTTTAGGGAATGGACGGGATCTTTTTTTTATATCGAGATCATTTTTAATAAGATCAATGATATCTGCCGAATCAACAGTGTCACAGATTGTGAACCCCGGTTCTATTCCGGCATATCGGCCGTATCTTCGAAGCATCATATTGGCAAAACTGTGGAAAGTTCCCGCTGTGATCTTGTCGGCAGTTTCACCGTTTGTGAGTTCATTAACCCTTTTTATCATCTCTCCCGATGCACGACGGGTAAATGTAAGTAGCAGAATTGACTGTGGCTCGATCCCTTTTTGCAGCATATAGGCAACCCGGTGGACGATCGTCCTTGTTTTTCCGCTTCCTGCCCCTGCAATGACGAGTATTGCCCCAACAAGTTGAAAAACCGCTTCACACTGCATCGGATTAAGCTGAGTTCTGTAAAAATTTTCGATATTGCCTGTAATTTCCGGATTTGTACTGTTTTCATGAGCTTTGATGTTTTTTACAATGGTCTTAAGTTCTCTGTACCTTGCCGACTCTTCATCGGTCAGATGAGGAATGTCGTAAACATCCATGACAGGAATAATTTTTGGTCTTAAAGGTTTGTCTGGAGAGATATATATCCTGCTCAATTCATTGACCTTTTTCCCAATTCAGGATGAACTGCTCCTGCTGCTCCGTTTCTGGTGAACGGTAAACAAGGCAGGAAGTTTCGACATACAGTTTCCTTAAATTGAATATTTCATCGATGACATTTCTTCTTTCTGCAAATCCATGTCTCATTAGCCAGCATCCGACAACTGTTCCTGTTCTTCCAATGCCTCCCCAGCAGTGAATGTAAATGGGAATGTTTCTTGATCGTAACATGTCAATTTCATTAAGAATATTTATCATCAGTTCAATTGAGGGGATCTCTCTGTCAGGAATTGAAAATCTCCGGATAAAACCGCCATCTATCTCTTTTTCATTGTTCTGAAGTAAAAAATGTCTGAATATTTTTCCGTAATCTTCGTCATAATTGCGACTGCTTGAAGCCATTTCACCCTCTGTCTGAAGGTTTATGAACGCTCTCATTCCTGCATCAAATAAAGCTCGAAGCCGCAGTTTGTATGAAAAATCTTCATCACTTCCTGGAAACGGACCCGCAAGAATTTCGCCAGGCATCACCCAGTAACTGTTCCTGATAATTTTTGTAGGCATCGTTATTTTCTTTACGGAGCCGGTTTGAATTCAACTGCACCCATGTCAACTATTGCTGAAGGTGAAGTTTCTTTTCCTTTTATTATCCGGTCGTTGCCAGACATGTCTTTTGTGATTCCTTCAGCGATATTTCCAGCATCAAAAGGGGTATTTGAGCCAGTATCAATGCAGGGGGAATCGGGTTTTAGAGTAAAATCAAGTGGCGCCCATTCCGGTTCTGTGAGCATCGGTTCATCGTTTATGTTACCTGTGCCCGGATAAACAGTTGTGTCAACAATGCAGGAGTATGTGACAGTTGCATTTCCTGCCGCATCATGAATATGTTTGCCTGTTCCCGCTGTGTTTGATTTGAAAATGGAATTTACAATATTAAGCGAACCGCTGTCTGTTCTGTAGATCGCTCCGCCGATTGTTCCCTGTGAAGTGTATCCGTAGTAATTCTTGAAAAAGACCGAATTTATGATCTCGGTTGAAGTTTTATCAAGGTAGATCGCTCCGCCCCAACCGATCATTTTGTTTATTGAAAAGCCGGAATTAATGATGGTTAGAGTTGATGTTTCGCTATCAGGTGCAGAAGAGAAAACAGCTCCGCCGATACCCGATATCTGTTTGAAAAAAGTGGAGTTTATAATTTTCAGATTTGAGCTGGAAATTCTTATTGCGCCGCCTTTTCCATCTGTGTCACCGTAATCATAAGTGACATTGTATTGAAAAATGGTGTCTTTGATAACTGAACTGTCTGAATCGTTGAGATATATCGCACCTCCGAATTCACCCTGGTTTTCATCAAAAGTGCATCCGGAAACCTCAAGATCGCCCGATTCTATGAAAATTGCTCCGCCCATATTTGCCAGATTGCTTTTTAGAACTGTGTCGGTGACAACAGTTTTTCCGCCGACACTGTAAATTGCTCCCCCTCTGGAGTCGTTGTCTCCTTCCGCCCAGCTGTTTGCAAAGTCGCAACCCGATATTTCTATATTGCTGTTTTCATTATAAAAAACACCGCCCTTTGAATAAGGTGCCTCATTGTTGACAAACTGAGTGTCCATTACTTTCATTGAGCTGTCCTTGTTATAGAAAACAGCCCCTTTATATGAGTAATTCCAATAAATCCATCCGTTTTTCACAACGGGACTGCTTCCGTCGTTATACATCACACTTCCTGCATCGTGCGGTTCATTATCATCAGCATAGCCGCCCTCCATCAGAAAACCGTCAATAACAGCAGAGTTGTCAAGATCAAGCCCTGCCGGATGATAAAAAATGTGGAAACAGTTGTCATACTGTTCATCAAATTCGCCAATATCACAGCTCAAAATGGTCTCATTAGTTTCAAAATCACGCTGAGCAAGTTCAGTTTCCGTTCCGGCAAAACCACCGTAGATCTCAACACCGTTCTTCATCCGGAAATGTTTATATTTGTTAAACTCCTCTTCATCTGCTACATCTTCCATTGTGATAATTCCGTGAACTGAAGTGGGTTTATATTTGCCGGCGGCAACCCAGATCTGATCACCGTCAACTGCCGCATCAAGAGCCGGCTGAAGGTCCATGAAAGCATTTGCCCAGCTTGTTCCGTTGTCTGAACCCTCTGCAGATTCATTGACAAATATGACAGAAGGAATCGGTTCAACGACATCTTCATCGCTTTCTTCGTCAGGCTCAGTATCCGGCTCTTCATCAGGAGTGTTGTCGGGAATTACATCATCATTGGTTTCCAAATCCTGCGTTTCGTTTTCATTTTCAGTA
>JAGOEX010000009.1:0-2006 GCA_017997475.1 bacterium | reverse complement strand
GTAAACACAGATTTATACAGATTTCAGGTAAAAAAGTAAATAAAAAGGATAATGATTGACATTTTTCTTAAAAGACCTAAAATTATTTCATTATTTTTCTTATCGGGAGGATGAGTGATGTTTAATTTACAAAAAGCGATGTTAATTTGCAGTGTTATGTTGTTGATGTTGTCAGTTTTTTCCTGTACTTCAGATAAAAAGACACAAATATACCCTGATGACAACGGGAACATAAATACGGACAATGATTCAGCCGGCATTGATGATTCAGGACTTCCGGATGCAGGAAATACAGGAGACAGCGGTAATACAGGCGATAGCGGAGACACAGGAGATACCGGCGATACGGGCAACACAGGAGATACTGGAAACACCGGAAATACTGGTGATACCGGAAACACAGGGAATACCGGAAACACTGGTGACACAGGAAACACAGGGAATACCGGAAACACTGGTGACACAGGCAATACCGGTGACACAGGAGATACCGGCGACACAGGAGATACCGGAAACACTGGTGATACCGGAAACACTGGTGATTCGGGCTGTACTCCCGGAACGAAATATCCGTGTTATACCGGAAGTTCCGATACAAGAAATAAGGGAATATGCAAAGATGGTGAAGCGGAATGTCTGGAGGATGGAGTTTCATTTGGTGAATGTCTGAATGAAGTGCTGCCGGATCCGGCAGGAGAGATCTGTTACAACTCACTTGATGATAACTGCAGCGGTGCGGAAAACGAAGGATGTATCTGTGTCCCGAACACGGTTTCAGCTTGTTATGAAGGTCCTTTCGGAACTGAAAATATCGGTGACTGCAAGCCGGGTGAAATGACATGTTCTGCCGATGGAAGAAGTTACAGTTCATGTTTAAATCAGGTTCTTCCAGGTGCAGAGCTTTGTGACAGCGGACATGATGAAAATTGCGATGGAACGCAGATGACAGCAGGCGGAACAGGTGATCCTAATGTAGATGGAGATGCGTGGACAATGTGTCAGGGCGATTGTTGTGACAATGAATCACAATGTTTAAATCCCGGAATTGTCAATCCCGGTGCTGTTGAATTTATCGGAGACAGTGTTGATAATGATTGTAATGGAAGTACTGATGAAGCAAGAACAGGGTGTCTGACAGGTGAGAAACTTAACAATACAGTTATCGCAATGGACCTTCTGAAAGCGATGGATATCTGTCAGATACACGATCCGGCAAAGAACAACTGGGGTATTGTCGGAACTCCTTCAATAACCAAAGCAAGCGGTTCCGGAGCTGTTGATTACAGACAGGTCGGTGTAATGACCCGTTTTGGTACAAGCACCACCAATAACCCCATATTCGGCAGTAACTTTGCGGTTCTTTCATCAGGAAGAGCAAGGGACGCAGGTGATGCTGATGCTACAACGACTTATACATACGAATATGCCAATGGAAATCCGCCGTCAGATTTTGTTTCAGCCCACGGCGGATCGCTTCCTGTAACAAAAACCGGTTGTCCTGCAGGAAGCGGAGCAAACGATTCAGCAATGCTTAAGGTACAACTCAAAGTTCCCACAAATGCAAACAGCTTCTCTTTTGATTTCAGGTTCTTTTCTCAGGAATATTGGGATTATACATGTTCAACATACAACGATTTCTTTATCACAATGCTTGATACGACATGGACCCCTGTAAATCCGGGAGACAAGCCAATTCCCGCTGACAAGAATATTTCCTTTGATTCATCAGGCAACTATATAAGTGTCAACACAAACCAGTTCTTTACAGTCTGTGATGCAAAATCGGGATATACCTGTCCGGACGGAACAGGTCCTCTTGCAGGTACCGGATATAATTTGAAAGTCTGTGTCGAAGAAGATATATGGGGCAACTGTGAAGAGGAGAAGTATAATTCCGGTGCGACAAGATGGCTTACAACGACTGCTCCGGTAAAACCGGGTGAAACCATAACGCTACGATTTGTAATATGGGATACATCTGATATGGCACTTGATTCTCTTGTTCT
>JAGOEX010000162.1 GCA_017997475.1 bacterium | reverse complement strand
GTGTTGAGAGGGTTGACGGAGCGGGTGAAATGTCTGTCCTGAATCAGGCAAGCGGGGACCCGATAATGCTTACTGCAAGCGGTGATCCGATAATGTTTACTGCATCGGGCGATCCGATAATGAACATTGCAAGCGGTGATCCTATCATGAGCGGAACGATGTCAAATGTACTTGTAACCGCAACAAGCCATTTCAGCGATTTTTCAGTCAGGAAAATGTCGATTCCTGTTAAAACTGCTGAAATACTGGACAGATGGGAGAATGATTTTTCGATAGTTGACAGTCCATACAACTTTATTTATAAGGCAATTGAGCTTTATAAACTTACAGGTGCCGCTGAAATGAAAAAGTTCTTTGCAGGAAGAAACGATATCAGGGAGATAGAAGGCGATGTAGACAGGATATTCAATGTCGAAGTCGGAAATATCAGGAATTTCAATATTTTTGAAAATCTTTATTTCATTGATTCCATGATCAGTGGATTTTCGGTAAGAAAGGCAGGTATCGGAACAGAAAGATACACGGCAGTTTATAACGGTTTTGATATAAGGAATGTCATTTTTGACATGTATCTGAGCCGGATGAGCTTTGACAGGGCCGTAACATTCCCTGATATTCTTAACAGTTCTCTTCTGCCTGCAACTTTGATTAAGAAAGACAGGACAAAGTTTCCTGACATAAGAAAGTCCGCTGCAAAAGGTATCCTTAAAATGAATCCCGAGGATTTAGATTTCAGATATATAGTTTCTAAAAAAGAAGCACTGAACCTTCTGAAATATATCAACATTTCAAAAGGTCCTTCATTCGGAGTGCTTAACGGTCTGCTTCTTCCGGGTGAAACTGTTTGTGTATGGCTTTCGGGAAAGACTACGGCACAGTGCAAGCTGACCCCCGGTGTTTATTCATTGAACGCTGCCGGTCGTGTGACACTTGACGGAAAGGAGATAGCCGTAAGTAAAATAGAAAATGTTTTTGCAAATGTTCTCCACCCGCTCGATGAAAGTTTGACGGATGGTGAGAAACATGAATTGTTCAGAACACTTTATCTCATTCTGACATATGCTTCCAATGTATATGAGAACGGACCTGATATGGTTCTTTTCTCAGAGGGAATAAGGAAAATGGTCGTCGAAATGTTCGACGGAATAGAGAGCAACAGCAAGGCGGTAAAACTGGTTGACAGCATAGACACTTCTTCAAATACGGTTGCTGTCGTTTCGGGCAGAAGCAGGGAAGAGGTTCCGATGTTCGGCTCAATGACCGAATTTTTTGAAAAGGTGAATGTTCTTGTTCCTGCAGGTTTCGGAACGGGCGACACGATAGATGTTATTACTCTTAAAATAAGGGGTTACGGATATGATCTGATCGAAGGTGCGGGAACTGAGAACCGTCCTGTCTATGAGATCGTGAACGATATGGGGATCAAGACATTCACTGTCAAAAATGTTGATACCGCCGACTTTGTCGATGATAACAACGGCAACAAATCTTCTTCTCTGGCAACTCTTTTCCAGGATAAGGATCTCAATTCATTCGGTGACTGTTACGGTGAGATTTCATCTGCCGTGGTGTCTACTGTTAATGGTCAGAAGCAGTTGAAAGAGAAAAAGTATATTGTTAACACCGGTTCTCTGACAAATGCCGAAAGTTATGCAGGTGCATTGCATGCTCCGCCTGCAGAAGGGACGATCGAAGTTATGATATATGATGAAAACTGGAGCCCTGTGACTATGACGAATGCCGGAATAGTTCTCAACCCGGGAAATATTGCCATGAAGAATAAGAACGGAGGATCGATCATTGTGAAGAATCTAAATCCTTCTTTTTATGTGATCGAAGCATTTGCGGAAGGATACTATCCTCAGAAAAGATCAGTCGTTCTGAATAAGGGCGATTCAATATATATTGATTTTAAGCTGAATAAAATTGAGACATTGACTGAAAAAGGGAGCGTTCAGCTTAATTTTGATGCAAGAACGGAAGGCGGTGGCTCAACGGCTCTGACATCTTCAGACACGCTGAATGTGTATATTGTGGACCACAACTCACAGATAGTGAAACAGTTCATGGATATTGACGGTTCACAGAATCTTAATGTGACAGATCTCGTTTACGGTCAGTATACATTAAAAGTCGCTTCTCAGAAGTTCTATACACTGATAGAGACCATTGTAATTAATCAGCCGTCCTACGAATTTTTCTTCACTCTTGAAACAAAAAATATCTGCGGAAACGGAATTGTTGAAAATCCGGAAGAGTGTGACAGAGGAATGGGTACAGGAGGAGAAGGATTTGTTTTCTGCAAGGATATTGTAAGCGATGCACTCTATCCTGATAGCGAGATCCAATGCGGTTATGACTGCACATACGACACATTTTTCTGCTATAACAAAATTGAGTGATTTAAGTTAAGATCATTTCCTTGACTCTTCAACCCCTGAAACTATAATCCTCAAGTCTTGATTTTTGGAGGTCAAATATGACAAAACTGTCAAAAGGAAATGTTTCGGTCACTGTTTTTAAGGCAAGTAAAGTCCCTGAAAATATTGATGAAACCAGAAAAGCGCTCGAAAGATTCTCATTTAAGAAACTTGAATCAACTGACACTCGGGATGAGTCAACAGGATGGGTTGATGCCATTCTCTGTTTTGACAATCAGAACTTCTCTTCTTTGATGCACGACCGTTTTTTTGTGTTCGCACTCAGAAATGACAAATATTCTTTCAGTGCTTCACAGATCAGACCTTATCTTGAAGAAGCCGAATATATGTTCATGAAAGAGAACGGGGCGGAATATATTGCCGCCCAGCAGAAAAAGGAGATAAAAGAGCAGGTTGTAAGAAAACTCAAAGTCAATTCATTCCCTAAAACATCGATATGCGAAGTTGCATGGGATATGGAAAACAGCAGGGTTTATCTTTTCAGCCAGTCAAATCAGATAATTGCAAAATTTACCGATGTGTTTGAAAAAACTTTTGAAGTAAATCTTGAAGCGGTGTCGCTGTTCGATTCAGTTGACAGAATGGGGTCAAGAGAGAAAATAGAACCTGTTTTTGGAAAGATCTGGAGTGTACAATGATGAAAAAAGGTAAAGAAGTCGGGTTCCTCGGGTCAGAATTTCTTCTGTGGCTTTACTGGAAAAGCTGTGAAGAAGGATCATTATCGCTTGAAAATCTGGGGCTTGGGGAAATACACATATCCCTTGAAGAGACAATATCGCTCAATTCTATAACCGGTGACGGATACAGCGAAACAATAAAATCTCATGATATCGCAGAGTTAATGTCTGTGAGAAATTCGATAAAAGCAGGCCGTCTTCCCGAAATCGCAAAAGTGAGGATAATTTCAAAAGAGCTCGAATGGTTTTTCCAGATAAGGGCAACCCCTTTGAAAATAAGTTCAGTAAAACTTCCTCTCACGGGAGAAAAGGACGAAAACGAAATGATCTCCATGCGTCTTGAAGCGTTGACGCGGCTTGATCTTATAATGCAGGCACTTTTCAACACCTTTCTGCTTGAAAGAGAAGAAAAAAGTTTTGTTCCAGACCTTAAAAAGTTTCTGGAGATGTGATTGAACAGGATCCACATACTTTCCAGTGGCTCCAAGGCAAACGCCTTTATCCTTGAATCAGATAGAGAAATGATCCTCATTGATCAGGGTTTGAGCTTTAAGGAATTCCAGAAAAGGGCAGACGGGCTGGGAGTCGATGTTTCAAATATAAAAGGGATACTTCTTACACACGAACATACTGATCATTCCTGCGGAATTCCTTACACAGCTTTTAAGCTCGGTGTCCCTGTCTATTCAACGGAAAAGACGATCTCTATAATAAATTCAGCATGCAAGTATGATCTCAAATACAAGTGCATAGACAAGGATGTCTCTTTCAGCATCGGAAATTTCAGCTGCATCCCTTTTGAAATAATGCACGATGCGGCAGATCCCGTCGGATTTCTGATCAGAATGGGGCCGGATCAGACACTCTGTTTTGCAACAGATACAGGAAAAGTAACCAACAGAATGATGAGTTATATCAGCAGATGTGATCACATTATCCTTGAAGCCAACCACGATCATTCAATGCTTTATGCAAACAGAAAGTATCCGGCGGAACTCAAAGCGAGGATAAGAGGGTCTCACGGTCACCTGTCAAACGATCAGTCGCTTGAAATAATTGACAGAATGGGCGGAAAATGTCCAAGGACAATAATTTTCAGTCACTTAAGCGAAGAGAACAATTCACCGGATCTTCTAAGCGGTCTGATTGAAGAGTTCAAGAAAAAGAATTCAATGTTCTTCAATTCCTTTATAGCCCGTCAGAATCTTCCTTTCACGGTATATCTGCCATGATAACAGATGCTCACCTGCATCTTAGACAGCTTTTAGATCTTCATCCTGACGGTGATTTCATTAATCAAAGTGATTACAGGGCGATCGTATCGTGCCACAGTATGGAAGATGTTGAAGTCGCAGAAAAATTCAGTGATAAGATGTTCATCTCTTTCGGAGTTCATCCGCAGGATCCTGATCAGAGCAAGTTGAAGATACTTGAGCAACTGATCCTGGAAAAAAGGATAGATGCAATAGGTGAGATCGGCTTTGACAGATATGAAGAGTTTAAGGAAAACTTTACAAAACAGATCGAGGTTTTTGAGTTTCAGCTTGATGTTGCGGTAAAAAACAACTTTCCTGTGACTCTTCACATAAGAAAAGCTTATGAAGATATGTTTCGTTACAGTTCAGAACTTTCCAAACTTCCGGCTGTCATTTTTCACTCATTTTCAGGCACATTTGAACAGGCGGAATTTTTTCTTAAAAGAGATGTAAACGCTTTTTTCAGTTTCGGTGCCGCCATTTTGAATGGGCACAAGAAGGCCTTGAAAACACTGGATAAATTGCCTGCTGAAAGGATTCTCGCAGAAACTGATGCCCCATATCAGCCAGTATCGGGAAAAGACTTTTCAACGCTTGAAGATATACTGAATGTGATCGAAAAGGCCAGCCATATAAAAGGGATTGAGCCGTCTGAAATGAAAAATGCAATAAGTTCCAATTTCCAAAAAATATTGACAAAAAACCCTTAAATGATAATAGGTAGTGTTTTTTTAGTGTTATTTAAATAGGTGATAACTTGGAAAGCTTTCTTCTTTACAGTTATGTGGCGGTTCTGCTGCTGCTCTCTATTTTCGGTTTTCACAGATACTACACGATATACATTTACAGAAAGTGCAAGTCAAATGTGCCGAAACCTCTGAAAACATTTGAAAAACTGCCTAAAGTATGTGTGCAGCTTCCTGTTTACAACGAAAGTTATGTTGTTGAACGGCTTATAAATACGGTTGCAAAGATCAGATATCCCAGAGAGCTTTTTGAGATACAGGTTCTTGATGATTCAAACGATGAAACAGTTGAGATAGCAATGCTCGCATGTGAAAGATTAAAAGCATGCGGAATTAATATCAGTCACATCAGAAGACCCAACAGGATCGGCTTCAAGGCAGGAGCGCTTGAATACGGTCAGAATTTGACAGATGCTGAATTCATTGCGGTATTTGATGCGGACTTCCTCCCACCGGAAGATTTCATTGAAAGAACGATAGATTTCTTTACAGATCCCGGCATAGGAATGGTTCAGGCAAGATGGGACCACTTGAACCGCGATTTTTCGATACTGACTGAAGTTCAGAGCATTCTGCTTGACGGACACTTCATGATCGAGCACACATACAGGAACAGAAGCGGCAGATTTTTCAATTTCAACGGTACAGCGGGAATATGGAGAAAGTCGACGATCGTTGATGCCGGCGGATGGCAGCACGACACTCTGACCGAGGACCTTGATCTTTCCTACAGAGCCCAGATAAAAGGGTGGAAGTTCGTTTATCTTCCCGAACTCACTGTGCCTGCTGAACTTCCTGTCGAGATAAGTTCGTTCAAAAGTCAGCAGTTCAGATGGGCAAAAGGTTCGATACAGGTCTTTAAAAAGCTTTTCCCTTCAATTATCCGTTCAAAGGAACTTTCCTCAAAAGTTAAAATGGAGGCGTTTTTCCATCTTGCCGCAAACTTTGCCTATGTCATGATGGTATTTCTCTGCCTTCTGATGCCGTTGAATATAGTCATCAGGATCGGTCACGGGATATACGAAGTTATGATCTTTGACCTGCCTGTCTTTGTTTTTGCAACTTTTTCAGTAATGTTCTTTTATCTGTATTCTGAAATAACGGTCATAAACGAAACGCTTACGATGAA
>JAGOEX010000008.1:5851-30292 GCA_017997475.1 bacterium | reverse complement strand
CTCACAAATCAACACAAATCACAATTCAGAAAGAAGTTCTTTATAAATCTCATACCTAAAATTGTTTTTTGTACCGCAGTAATTATAATATCTGGTCATTTATTGATTTTAAGGTGTGTGAATGAATAAAGTGTTTTCAATGCTCAACTTCAAGGACGATGAAAGAAAGCGGGCGGGGCTTCTTTTTATTTATCAGTTCCTTGCGGTTGCGGTCATGGTTCAGGGAAGGATCGTAAGGGATACTCTGTTCCTGAAAAGATATGACACATCCAAACTTTCACTGATGTATATCGGTGTCGCGATACTTGTTTCGACTGCGACATATCTTTATATCAAAAGGAGCTTCTTCTACCGTCTGGACAAGCTGATAATCGGCACTTTTTTCATCGGGATATTTGCAACGATCATATTTGTTTTCCTTGTCAAGGCGAATGTGAAGATCAGTTTTCCGATGCTTTATATCTTCATTGAGCTTCTCGGCGCGTTCATGATGTTCCAGTTCTGGTCATTTACAAACGAACTTATCGATTCCAGAGAGGCGAAAAGGGTTCTCGGTTTCATCGGAGGAGGAGGTATCCTTGCCACGCTTATAATCGGCGGAAGCATTAAACAGTTCGTGAATTTCATGCCGGTTGAGAATCTTCTTATCATCAATGCCGTTTTCATGGGAATATGCATGAATATTGTAAGGTCGATGGGAACAAGATACCAGATGCGCCTTCAGAGAGGCATCGTCGCAAAAACGGCAACCAAACTTACCGGAAAAACCAAGATAAGCATATTCAGATCGCCTTATGTGAAGTACATAGCGTTGATGACGGCGTTCATATTTGTGGTTACTACGCTTGTTGATTATCAGTTCAAGATCGTTGCAGGCAAAAATTTCAGCGAAAAGGAACTGGCGACATTTTTCGGTATGGTATATGCAATTTTCGGTGGCGTTTTCTCCCTGTTCTTCCAGTTCATTGCAACATCAAGGCTTTTAAGATGGAGCATTTTCGTATCGCTGGGCATTCTTCCTGTCATGATGACACTGTTCTCTGTCTTTTTCATTACTCTGCCTGAAACACTTATTCTGTTCTCATGGTCTGCGCCACTTGTAGCCATAACAATGGCGAAAGCCAGCGACTATGCGTTCAGATACACTATAAACGATGCCGCAATGCAGCTTTTATACATCCCGCTTGATCCCAAAATAAAAAGTCGTGCCAAAGCATTGATAGATGGAATAATAAAACCGACATTCATAGGTATTTCCGGCTTAATTCTCTATGCAGTGAACATGACGAAAACCAATGAAAATTCAATATCTTGGTTTGTTGTAGTGATCGGCATCGTCTGGATAATTGTGATAATCGGAATAAGGAAGGAGTATCTGTCAGTCCTTATCGACAACATTAAAAAGAAAAGGTTCGGCACAAGTGACCTTGCCGTTAAACAGAACATTTTTGAAAATATCATTACCAAAGCCATAGAAAGCGGTGACGAAGAAGAGATACTGATGGCGCTTGATATGATAGAAAAAGGTAACCTTTACGGCATGGGAAGGAATTTCATTCCTCTTTTAAGCAATTCGAGCTCAAGGATCAAGGTCAAGATACTTGCACTTTTAAGAAGTATGGAAAGCCGGTTTTATACATATGACATTCTCAAACTTCTTAAAGACAAGGACGATGATGTTGTAAAAGAGGCCGTTCTTACATACGGTTATATGCAGATGGAAAAGTCGATCAATTACCTTTCCCAGTTCCTTGAAAGCGACAACATTGTGATAAAAAGATCTGCAATAACCGCCCTTATAAAATTCGGCGGAGTCAGCGGAGTCATGGTTGCCGCACCTTATCTGAAAGAGCTTACAGACTCGGGTGATGAAGTGAAGCGGTACAGTGCGGCTTACATTCTTGGAGAAATAGGTCAGAGGAACATGCAGCAGCAGGTTTTCAACCTTCTGAACGACCCAAGCCCGAATGTAAGAAGGGAAGCCGTAAAGGCGGCATGCAAGATCGGATCAAAGATATTCATTCCCAAGCTTTTTTATATGCTTTTTGATAAGAATGTAAGTTTTGATGTGTCAAAAGCCCTTTCTCAATTCGGAGAGAAAGTGCTTCCTCCTGCGGCTGATATTCTGAACAACAGTCTTGAAAGTTACCGGCTGAAAAGTGAAGTTGCAAGAATGCTCGGAGATGTATATTCACCTAAAGCAGTTCATCTTCTCATGAACACACTTGACACCAAGAGCGATGAAATGAGAAATATTGTTCTGAACAGTCTGAAAAAACTGGTGTCAAAAGTAGATAATATTTCACTCAACATCGAAGATCTCAGGATCATGCTTTTCAAGGAGATATTCCAGTATTTTCAGCTGCTTTATTTTGCTGTTAAGATCAGGGAGCGGCTTAAGACGGGACATCTTTCAACCGTTCTTGAGACCAAGCTCCAGAACTGTTATCAGAGAATTTTCTCAATTCTGTCTCTGATGTACGGAAATACGCTGTTCGACAACATTTACTTCAACATCACTCAGAAATATGTTTCAAATGCTCAGCGCTCGAATGCTCTTGAGATAGTTGACAATATGGTTGACAAAGACCTCCGGCCGATCATTGTTCCCCTTATTGAGCTTAAAGACGAAGAGGAAAAGCTCAAGCTCGGGTTTGCATTCTTCAAAATCAAGAAGATCGGTTTTACCGAGATAATAGAAACATTTCTTGTTGATGATTCAGAGTGGGTGAGGGCGATAACCATATCCGTGATAGCAACTGAAAATATAATTGAATTTGGTGAGAAGATAGAAATGTTCCTCTATGATCCAAGCCCCATTGTCAGGGAATCGGCTCTTCACACTATGGAGCTCATGGGCATCAAAGTTCCTGACGAGGATATAAAATGTCTTCTTGATGATCCCGATCCGCTTGTAAGGAAGTACACGAATTATATTATCCAGCCGAAAAACAGAAGAACCACGATGATATTAGAGAATTAAGGAGGCATTTATGCTGACCAGAGTGGAAAGAGTCCTTGCTCTTAAAAATGTTGAGCTTTTTCACGACATTCCCGGAGAAGTGCTTGCGGATATAGCGTCGCTTCTTGAAGAGGAGATGTTTGAAAAAGGGCAGTATATTGTGAATGAAGGAGATCTCGGGAAGGAACTTTTCATAATTATCAAGGGTGAAGTGGAAGTGGTTTCAAACGGCAACAGAATCGACATAATGAGATCAGGAGCAGGTTTCGGGGAGATGGCTCTTATTGACAGTCAGCCGAGAAGCGCAGATGTAATAGCACTTGAAGATGTCCTTGTGCTTAAAATGGAAAGAGATGATTTTCATGAGATACTCAAACAGCGCGAAGAGGTTGCCATCGGGGTAATTAAGGTGCTGAACAGAAGAATAAGGAACCTCAACCAGCGTCTTGTAGAAAGATCAGGCGAAAAGATTAAATAAATTTAAGGAGATTTTAATGAAAAGATTTTTCACAGCATTATTTGTCCTTATCATCTGCTCAATGCTTGCGGGTCAGGATAAAAAGGCAACGCTGACAGTCGTTCTTAAAGGACTTAAAGTACAGGGAACTGTTTATGTGAGTTTGTATGACAAGGATAACGGATTCCCGACAAAGTCCCAGAATGCTGTTAAGAACAGTATCAAAAAGGTTGCCGCCGCTACGGAAAACATATTGTTCAAAGATCTCCCTTTCGGAGAATATGCTGTTTCGGTCTGGCATGATGAGAATGGCAATGGAGAAATGGAAAAGAGCTTTATAGGCATTCCCAAAGAAGGGATGGGTGTTTCAAACGATGCAAAGGGTAAAATGGGTCCACCCAAATTCAAAGATGCAAAATTCAATATTGACAAAGAAGCAAAGACTATTGAGATCAATGTAAAATATTAATCTTTAGGAAGTTCCATTTCCTTGGGATAGAGCTCTTTTTTGATCATTGCTGTTATCTTTTCGTCGTGAGTTTCTTTTTTATATCCCATTACATAGCTTTTTCCGAAAATGAAAAGAGGGACTCCGGGGCTTTCAATTTTGAATTCCTGTATCTTTTTTATAAGCAGTTCCTTGTTATCAAAATTTCTGCTCACTTCAAGCTTCTCAAATTTGATCTCAGGATATTTCTTTTCAAGTGATTTAATGAATGGCTCTGCATGAACGCAGTGCGGACATGATTCTGAATGAAAAAAATAGAATACGGGTTTTTTGGTATTTGATGCCGAGATCAGAAGAAATACCGACAAAAACAACACGATCTTTTTCACGGTTTTATTCTCCGAAATATATACAATTAAGCTCAATGGTCTGTTTTGTGTCAAACCCTTCATTTAAAATAAGTTCGGGTCTTGGTGATTTGTGTTCCCCTGATCTGAAAAGAGCTTTCGCCGCTTCGGTTCCTGAAGCCGGATAAAAAACCTCTGTTCTGTTCTGGCCCTGTATCTGAAGCTGTGCAATGTAATCAGATGCACCTGTTACAGCCGAACTGTTGATCTTTACTGTCGTTGAGTATTCTGTGATATTGAACGAAGTGTCGACAGTTTTATCTGAACTCATACTGTGTGACACAAGAAGCGGTATTCTCATAAAACTTTTCTTTTCTTTTTCTGAACTTGTGAAGAACAGGTCAAGATAGGCATTGATCGTAAGCCCCGATATTACTTCTCCGTGCCAGTCACCATCGGTCGGTTTTACAATATCAATAAGATAGTTTGCAGCAGTCTTGTCAGGGTTTACAACAATTTGATAATCATTCAGAGTTTTGTTGTTCTGAGCCCATTCTTTGAAAGGTGTGCCGTTTATACTGAGACCCAGTACGATCTTTGAAGTGGTAATGCCAAGTGTCTGTCCCGACATATTACCTGTAACATTCAGATTTCTTTCAATATATGTCTTGAACTCGCTTCCAAGAACCCCTTCACCTTCATAAATAACATCGTATTCTCCTGTTGGAACAAGAAATGAAAAGGTGCCGTCACTGAGTTCGGAAAGATTGATGACAGGTGTTTCAATTCCGTTCAGGTCACGGATCTTTATCAGGTCATCTTTTTCAGTAGTGAATGCTGAACCGTTGAGCGTTACAGTGCCCTCAACAAGCATCGGTGTGATATTGAAATTGATCTCTTTTTCAAGCACATACTCTTCAGCGATATTCTGGAATGTGAAGTTTGAAACAGGAACGCTTTCACTGTTTAGATATTTAAGCGGAAGGGTGAATGGTGAATATTCAAAAGCGCCTTTAACATTGTTGAGGTGACTTTCAAAGTTCATGGTATAGGTCTTCGGGTTGTAAACCACTTTTGTTCCGTCAGGTGGATTGTCAGGGTCGGGAACGATATTTTTTGTTCTTCTTACAACAAGAGCATCATAGGTCAGATCTTCCCCTGTTGTACCAAAATCCTTTATCACGAGTGATGAATAGTCAAATCCGGCAAGCTTGAGTTTTCCTCTAGTGCAGTCTGCACCTGTGCATTCTGATACTGAAGGAAGTGATGCGTTGCCAAGGAATGTTACTGTTCCATGCAGTCTTGCAAAGTCAAGGATGATATCATGTGTCTTGCCTGCTGAAAGGTCGTCCCAGAGCTCAAGTTTGATGTATTTTACAGGATAGCTGTCTGTTTCAGGAAGATAGAGGACATTGAACTGTGCTCCTTTGGTCATTGTGACTGAATATGCTTTTGTGGCAAGGTCGGGAATGATCACAGCGCTTGGATTGTCAAAAGGAGGATTCTCAACGATTATTATCTGACCGGTAGAAACATCATATCCTTCGTTTACGGCATTTCCGCTGAAGGTTACAGTTTCGACATTGATACCGGAATCTACATCTTCTTCTATCTCTATTCCGTTTGTTGAAGAAAGGATCGTTCCTTTGAAAACGCCCTGTCCTGATGCGAGCTGCCCTTCAAAGTAAACCGAATATGTGCCCTTGGGGACTACGACATCAAACGCTCCGAAATCTGAATAAGGGATGATCTTTTCGTAAGTGCCCGATTTGAGTTTAATCTTAGTTGCATCTTCCATGCCTGCTTCAACTGTGAAAGCGGCTCCGTTTTTAAGGACTGAGCCGGTAAAATGGAAAAGAGGAATCTCGAAGTCGAGGGTTCTGTCACCCGAAGCCATGTCTATATTTTCAAGAAGAGTGATCCTGTTCTCATAAGATGCCGATTTAAATAAAAAATCATATCTGCCGACAGGGATCTTGAATTTTTTGCCTGAAAGAGTTCCGTCAATGTCTGCTATCTTGAATTCGCTCAGAGTTGCCTTGTTCTCACCCCAGAGTTCTCCGGACAGGTTTGTGTCGTCACTTTCTCCGTTAATAGTTATCTCGCCTATAGTGAGATTTTTTGTCTGGACATTTATTTCAAGCGTTCCCCCTGCTTTAACTTCTGTGCAGTCACCGGTATAGGAAGTGCTGTCATCATCACTGCCGCTTTCGTCATTTTCAGAGTCATCATCAGCAGGATCGGTATCGTTCTTCGGATCTTCATCGTAATTCACGATCGTGTCTTTATCCGGATTTATCACCGAGTCTTTTTCACATTCCGACCCGTTCCATGTGTATCCTTCTGGACATTTGTCGTTTTTGTCACCTCCGCCACAGGAAACAGAAAAAAGAAGTGCTGAAACAACGATAAAAATCAAAAATAATCTGTTCATTGGAACCCCCGGTCATGTTGTCAACAATAAAATTACAGTTAATTATAGAACTCTTTATATCTTTTTCAATAAATAAATTGAGGATTGATGGTGGTTGAAGAGTTTAAGGGTTTATAACAGGGTACATCTCAACAGGATGATATTGACGCATAAACGGGCAGTACAGAATTTTGTCACTGATTCCGCAGATGAGACCACCTTCGCTGATACTGTCCCATTCAATTTCAGCAATTTTTTCAGGATAGAGGTCGTTTGCATAGTAGCCCGATGCGAAGCTTGAGTAACTTAGGCAGTAAAGGTGTTTGTCGTTCCTTAGTCCGCACAATATGTCTCCCACGGTACTTATCTTTTTAAAATCACTGTAATTCCAGACTTTTGTCGGAATGTTTCGTAGTTTCCCTGTTAAATTTGCAGTAATTTGACCCCAGCAGAAAATTTCTCCGCCCGCAATTCCGCAAGAGGAATTATCACTTGAAACAACCTGCTCCCAGTCGGATCTGTCACCGATTTTCAAAGGTTCATAAACAATTTCGCTGCCCCAGCAGTAAAGCTCTCCCGATTCGATTCCGCAGGTGTGTGTTTCACCGGCTGATACTTTTTGCCATTCAATTTTGTTCCCGATCCTTTGCGGCATATCATAATAGTAAGTTGTTCCGTCTCCGATCTGTCCGGAAGAATTACTTCCCCAGCAATAGAGGTTTCCTCCGGATGTTCCGCAGGTATGAGAACCGCCGCATGATACGGATTCCCATTTTCTATCTGAACCGATTTGTACAGGGCTTTCTCTATCTTCAGAACTTGAATCGCCAACCTGTCCTAAGTTGTTCTTCCCCCAGCAGTAAAGATCTTCATTTCTGATGGCACAGCTGTGATAATCTCCAGTTGAAACATAATCCCAGCCAGAGCTATCGGTTATTTTCATAAATTCACTGTAGGTTCCTGAATTAACTAAGTAATCGCTGCAATATAGACTGCCTCCTGATATGCCGCATCTTTTCTGAGTTGCTGTGCTTATCTGTGTCCATTCATTTAAGGTGCCTACTTTGGTGAGGGGATTTTTTTCTTTACTTTCAAAACAATAGAAATTACCTGATTCAACCCCGCATAAACCGAAGCAAGTGAGAGCACTCCAGTTGTTCAAGGTGCCGATTTTTGTCGGAATATTGACTGATTCAACAGAACTGTCGGCGGTCAGTCCGATATTCCGTCCCCAGCAGAAAAGCTCTCCCCCTGCAATTCCGCAGGTAACAGTGTGCCATCCGAAAATTTTTTCCCAGTCGTTTCTACTACCTATTTTTACGGGCTCTGATCTCGATTCAAATGTTCCGTCACCCAACTGTCCGTAGTCATTATTTCCCCAGCAGAAAAGTTCACCTGATGAGATTGCACAGTAGTATTTATAATCTTCTGAATAAGAGTACGAAGTTGTCTGATCCCAGTCTTCTCTATTTCCAATCTGTACAGGTTGCGAAGATAATGTTTCCCAGCAGAATATCTTTCCTAAAGCGATTCCGCAGTTGCCGGTAATTTTTTCCCAGTCGGTTGCTGTTCCCATTTTTTGAGGTGAAAGAATTCCATCTCCCCAGCAGAAAAGCTCTCCGCCGGCAATTCCGCAAGTGGCATAAACATAAATGTCGTTTGCAATGAAAAAATAAGTTGAAACATCACTCCAGTCACTTCTTGAACCGATCCGCGCTATTTCTGTTTTAGATACAGTTGTTCCGTCGCCGAGTTCTCCGTTTGCATTATATCCCATGCAATATAATTCTCCTGATGCTATTGCACAGAAATATGATAAAGACGGGTCATTACTTGAAACAGTAACTTTACTCCAGTCAGTGCGATCACTCATTTTTTCAGGGTATGGACTATCTCTCCAGCAGTGCAGTTCGCCACTGCCGTTAATGCCGCATTTGTAAGTGGCTCCGGAGACATCGATCCATCCATCTGATTTGCAATTTATTGAATTTTCACATTTGTTCAAAGAGCATTTGTGCTCAGGTTCCCATTTGTTACAGCCGTTATTATTGACACATGCTGAAATTTTTCCGTCAGAACAGAATGCAAGTCCGTCAAATTCACATTCATTAGTGCACGAAAGACAGCTTGCATCATCGGCACATACACCGTCTGAACATATTACAGGGAATGACCAGTCGAGAATGCCGTTTTCAAGTTCTCTGCAAATTCTTGCTGATCCGCTGACACATTCAGTCATTCCTGCAAACAGACAGTCATCCACTGCACAAATGAAATCATCAGCACAGATTCCTGTCAGACATCCTTCAGATTCAAAAATTAGACAACCATCGCTATTTTTCACACAGGTGCTTAAAATTCCTTCACCACATTTTGTCTCCCCTTCAAAAAAACATTCGTTGACACATTCTTTTTCATTTTCAGCACACTCATTAACAAACTGAACTGAACCATTAAGAACTCCTTTTAAAATATTCTTTCCTTCGCTTGCTGTTTCTGTTCCTTCGCTTTCTTCAAAATGCCATACTGCAATAGTTTGATCATCAGCGTAAAGTCTTTTCTCAGGTGTGAAGTTTTCTGAATATCTTGGAATGAAAGAAAATCTTATCTCGTCAATAAGTCCCGAAAAATATGAAGGATTGCTGTTTAACCGCACGCCGAAATAGAGACTTTCACTGTTTTTGACAGGAGATTTATCAGCACTTTCTTTTTTCTGAAGAACTCCGTCAACAAAAAGTTTCAGTTCAGTTTCAGATTTTACAAGTGCAACATGATACCACTTCATGCTTTGAACTTCTTTTGATGAATGGAGCCACACATCTTCATCACTCGTGGTTCCGAACTGATATCCACCGTTTGGTGCACTCGAAAATGTACTCAATGCATCTGAGTCCTTCCCGTATATCCAGTAAGAAGGTGACTCTGTTGAGCTGCCTTTCCTGATCAGAGGATCCTGATTTTCAGCGTTACCCTGCATTGCCCATGCCTCGATCGTCCATGTGTTACCAAGATTTAAAGCATCATCATGTTCAACAGAAATATAAGAATCAACACCGTTGAAATAAACCGATCCGCACGGCATACTTTCATCAGAATCCGCATCTCCGGTTTCATCAGTTCCATCTGAAATATCATCAGAATCAAGATCAGGAAACTGTTCCTCGTCAACATCTGAAAACGAATCTTCATCATTAACAGGTCTTTCAAACTTTTGAAGAGGATCACATGAGATAACCATAAAAAGTGATAATAAAATAAAATACTTCATCATTCTTTCCCACCGTCAGTAATTGTCCAGTTGAAATCGCTTATTATCTTCGCTCTTGCCGCTTCTGCCGCTGAACTGTATTTTGAATTTCCGCCGTCAAATTCGACATCGTTCTGTAAAACCAGTTCACTCCAATTATTAAGAATTGCATCATAGTTGGCGGTGGAAAGAGTGACGCCATGGAACATATTATTCATTGAAGTTACATCCGACACATCCCATTTTGATAGATCATGGTCAAACTTTGCAGCTCTAGAAAACATGCCTGTCATATTAGTTACATCTGAGACATCCCAGTTTGAAATATTCTGATTGAAAGATTCCGAAAATGTGAACATGTAGTCCATGCGATTAACATTTGACACATTCCAGTTTGAAATATCTTGATTAAATGCTTTTGTCAATGCAAACATACCATTCATTACTGTTACTTGTGATACATTCCAGTTTGAAATATTCTGGTTAAACAAATCCGCACCATAAAACATGAATCCCATATCAGATACGCTTGAAACATCCCAAGATGAAATATCCTGATTGAATAAAACAGCTCCTTGAAACATGCTGTTCATGGTTGTGACATTGGAAACATCCCATTTTGAGATATCCTGATTAAAAGATCTTGCTAAAAAGAACATGTCGCTCATATCAATAACATTGGAAACATTCCAGTTAGACAAGTCCTGATTAAACATTTTAGCATCACAAAACATGATGCTCATGTTTGTAACTTTTGAAACATCCCATCCTGAAATATCGCCGTTAAACGAATCAGCAAAATAAAACATCATACTCATGTCTGTGACATTCGAAGTATTCCAGTCCTTCATGTTCTGATTAAAAGATTCTGCTCCGAAAAACATGCCGCTCATACTTTTAACATTTGAAACATCCCAATTTGAAATGTCCTGATTAAATGATCCTGCACCGTTAAAAACAAAGTTCATATTCTCAACTTTCGCTGTATCCCATTCAGAAATGTTCTGATTAAAATATGATGCGCCTTTAAACATTGAATTCATGTCAATTACATTTGAAACATCCCATCCTGACAGATCGCTATTAAACGCAACTGCAGATTCAAACATGTGACCCATATCTGTAACATTTGATACATCCCAGTTTGATATGTTATGATTGAAAGGTGTATTGCCAAACATGTGACTCATATCTGTTACTTTAGAAACATTCCAGTTTGATATGTCCTGATTGAAATCCGATCCCCCGAAAAGTCCTTTCATGTTTGTAACATTCGAAACATTCCAATTTGAAATATCTTTATTAAACGCAGTTCTTAAGAACAAATAACTCATATCTGTAACATTTGACACATCCCAGCTTGAAAGATCCTGATTAAACCATTCTACTCCCTGGAACATTCGGCTAAGGTTTGTTATGTCTGAAACATCCCAGTCACTGAACATTGATCCTATCGGAAAGATATTTTCGCATTCGGCAAAAGCACCCTTAAGGCTTTTAGTTTTGCTTAGATCAGGAGAATCTGTTGCTGTTATTTCAAGATTAGAACATCCTCTGAACTGATTTTCTGTATCACCGAATGCCAGAGATCCCCATTGAATGATTTCAGATATTTCTTCAGAATCACTTTCATCGCATTCTTCATTATTCTCATTGTAATCACAAAACTGCCACCCCTCGATAATTCCATCAATTATAACAAGATACTGCTGTCCGAATGATTTGTATTCATATTGATGGGTCTTAAAATAGTTCGAATTTGTTATTTTTTCAATTATGCCGTCACCCCAGTCCACCATAAAATCGTAATTGCCGTTTTTAACCAGCGGAAGTTGAATGGTGTTATCGCTATTGTAAATTGTCCAGATAGACATAAACAGCTTTGAAGAATAGCACCTGTTGAAATAGCATCTGTCAGACTCAGGACAGTCATTGTTTGAATCACATCTGATAATTTCGATTCTGTCATCGTCTTCATCATTTATAACATCTTCATCAAAGGCATCATCATTATTGGCATCATAACCGTCCGCGATGTCATTTTCAGAGATTTCATCATCTGATTCCGACTGTTCTTCATCATTTTCCGCAACAGGACGATCAAACTTCTGAAGTTCGCAGGAGGTGAATAAAATTAATCCGGACAGAATAATCACAAAAAGATTCTTTTTCATTTTAGAAACCCCGACAAATAGAGTTAAAACGGTGAAGTTTAATATAAGCTGTGTCTAATTGTCAACAAAAAGAAGAGTAACGGATATTTACCTGTCGAAATCCTTTTCAAAGCCGACTTTCTGCAAAAGCCGTTCTTTTTCAAACCATTTTTCCTCGACTCTGACGAACAGTTTAAGTCCGACCTGACAGCCGTAGATCTTTTCAAGTTCAAGCCGTGCTTTTTTTCCTATATTTCCGAGCGTTGAGCCCTTTGCGCCGATGACGATGCTTTTCTGGGATTTTCTTGCAACATGTATTGTGGCATCGATCATGAGGATGTCCTTTGATTTGTGGTCGGTCATCCTTTCGATCGTTACAACGGTGTGGTAGGGGAGTTCCTGCGAAAGCTCCATGAAAAGCTTTTCTCTAATTATTTCAGATACTAAGAATGAATCATCCTGGTCTGTTGTCATATCTTCAGGAAAAAGTTGAGGCCCGGAAACGCAGTATTTTTTTATTGCTTCAACGAGTTCATCTATTCCGGTTCCGTCTAACGCTGAAACTGCAAAAGTATCAGCGAATTTGAAATATTTCCTGTAAACGGCAATGGTGTCATCAGCTCTCATTTTTTTAACGATATCGCATTTGTTGGCGACAAGAATGGTCGGGGTTCTACTTTTGAGGTTGTCGAGAATGTGTTTTTCTTCTTCACCCACGCCAAGTTCAGGGTGCTGAGTTGAAACATCAACGAAAAAGAGGGTGAAATCGGATTCATTGGCGGCTGAAAAGCTGTATCTGTTCATCCAGTTGTTAAGGAGTTTGCCAAAATCGGTCGAAGTTATCCCAGGTGTGTCGGTGAAAACTATCTGTGCATCGTCTTTTGTATAAACTCCGCGGATCTTGTTCCTTGTAGTTTGAGCTTTCGGAGTGACTATCGAAACCTTTGATTTTACTACATTATTGAGGAATGTTGATTTTCCTGAGTTCGGAGCGCCGATTATTGCGGCAAAGCCGGTATATTTTAGTTCCTTACCTAACATCGGCACTCTCTTTTTCGCCTGAAATGCTTTCCATCATGAATTTTTTCACTTTGTCGATCGACTGATATCTTCCAAGAGCGATCATAAGTTTAACCAGAGTTGCCTCCCTTGTCATGTCAACAGCACTTATAAGTCCGTAATATTCAGCTTTTGACGCAACTTCATAAAGTCCGAGATTTACCTTTCCGATCGGTGACTGACTGCATACCGCAATGGGCACTGAATTTTCGGCGGCATCCTTGAAAAGCTCTTCAAGTCCGGGATTGTCGCTTGGAATGTTGCCTGATCCGTAGGCCTCAATGACAATTCCTTTAACCTTTTTCTTTCTTACCATGATCGAGAAAGTCGAGAAATCTATGCCGGGGAAGAAAGGAATGATGATGACTTCTTCAACAAGTCGTGCATCAATTTCAAATACTCCCGGTTTTTTCGGAAGGTATCTGTGTGGCTTCTTTTCCATTCCGATCCCGAGCTTGATTATCGAGTTGTAATTGGGGCTGTAGAATGCGTCAAAATCCCACGAATCTTTTTTCTTAACGCGGTTGCCTCTGAAAACAGTGTGATTGAAAAGGACAACCACTTCATTAAGTTCGCTGAAAAGGGCAACTTCAATTGAATCAACAAGGTTCATCAGAGCGTCGCTCCGTCTATTTTTCAAAGGAAGCTGGGAGCCGGTCATGACAACGGGTTTGCCGAGGTTTTTAAGCATGAACGACAACGCCGAAGCGGTGTATGCCATTGTGTCAGTTCCGTGAATTATCACAAAACCGTCAAAGTTGTCATACTGCTTGTTAATGTGTTCTGCGATCTCAACCCAGTGGATAGGCCTGAAAAGTGATGAATCAATGTTTAAAAGCCGTGTCTGAACTATTTCAGCATCAAAAAGAGCATGTATTGTGTGGTCAATATAGTCAAAAGCATAATCACCCGGCTTGAGCTGTCCCTGCTCATTTGACTCCATCACGAAAGTTCCGCCCGTGTGAACTATCAGGATCCTCTTCTTTGCGTTCATCTCTAACTCCATCTTATCAACACGCATTATTTTTACTTATATTGCGGCTTATTGCAAGATTCATGAGTTGAAAAGACGACTCACTAAATAAATTGATATTTTGTCTGAGAGTCTTTCAACCTTCGGAATAAAAGGAATGTCTCCAACAAATTTGCGAAAATTCAGAGAGTTTTATCAGAATTACAAGATTCAACAGGCACTGCCTGCCGAATTGGATAAGTTTCCGGAAACAATGCAAAATACTATAGAATATCTCTCTTCAAGGTTTGTTCTCGGCTGGACACATTATGTGACTCTTATGACAGTAAAAAATGATGAAGAAAGAAGATTCTATGAAATTGAAGCAGCAAAAAATGGTTGGGGATATAGAGAGCTTGAAAGACAGATAAATTCCGCTCTTTTTGAAAGATTGGTGCTTAGTCGCGATAAAAACGGAGTGAAAGAGCTGTCAATAAAGGGACAAATTGTAGAAAAACCAGCAGATATAATTAAAAATCCATATATCCTTGAATTTACAGGTCTGGAGCCGCAGAAAAAATACACCGAACACGAGCTTGAAACAGCAATTATTGATAAACTTGAACTTTTTATTCTTGAGCTTGGCAAAGGATTTCTTTTTGAATCGAGGCAGAAACGGTTTTCTTTTGATAACAGACATTTCTATGTTGATCTTGTGTTTTATAACCGGCTACTGAAATGTTTTGTTGTAATTGATCTTAAAATCGGAGATCTGAAACATCAGGATCTTGGACAGATGCAGATGTATGTAAATTATTTTGACCGTTATGTGAAAACAGAAGAGGAAAATCCGACAGTCGGAATACTGCTGTGTCTCACAAAAAGTGATTCTCTCGTGGAGTTGACATTACCGAAAGACCGCAATATTTATGCATCCAATTACCAGCTCTACCTTCCAAGCAAAGAAGAACTGAAAAAACAGATCGAAGAAGCAGAAAAAGAATTTTCAAAAAATAAATGAGTGGATTTACACGGGCGAACACACGGATTTGACCCTACACTAAATTATCTTCAACCGAACACAGGGAAACATTAAGAAACGCCGGTCAACTTTTATTTACTATTCGATTCAGTTTGATTATATTATCTGCATTCTTGTTGAAGAAGAGAGGAAAAAATGCTATTAGACAACAGTAACGATAACAAAAAAGTTTATGAATGGATTGAACAATACACAGAAAATGGTTTTTTTGACTGTGTAACGGGTTATTTTACGATCGGAGCCCTCAACCATATTTCTAAAGTAATTAACGAAAAAGTTAAAGATATGAGATTTATACTTGGGGACATTGTAAGTACCGGCGGAATCGAAGACAGAGCAATTGATCTTTTAAATGAAAACATTTCAGTTGAAGCAGCTTTAAAACTTTCAAAAATATCTAAAGAGGCTGTTGAATTCCTAAAACAGGAAAAAGTCGAACTTAAGACGCTTGAACCAAATTTCTGTCATGCAAAACTATATCTTTTTAAATCAGAAAAAGATGATAGGCATGATTATTTTATTTCAGGCAGCTCAAATCTTACTGAGTCCGGAATTGGTTTGAAAATAACAGGAAATGTTGAGCTGAATATTGCAGAAACAGGACAGGGAAATCAATTTAAAGAGCTTAAAATCTGGTTTAATGATATTTGGAAGTCTAAAAAAGCTCACTCCAAAAAAACAATAATTCATGCTGACGGAACAAAAACAGAGAAAGATTTCAAACAGTATATTATTGAAGAAATAGAAAAGGTTTTCAGAGAATATTTGCCCAAAGAAATATATTACAAAATACTTTTTGAACTTTTCTGGAAAGACATCGGAGACGAGGTCGAAAGCCCTGATTTTAATAAGAAAATCGGAAGGGTAGAAAATACCGTTCTTTACAATTCCCTGTTTGATTTTCAAAAAAGCGCTGTTATCAGTCTTGTGAAAATGATACAGAAATACAACGGAGCCATTCTTGCTGATGCTGTTGGTCTTGGTAAAACTTGGACAGCACTTGCTGTAATGAAGTTTTATGAAATGGAAGGATATGAAGTTATTCTTTTTTGTCCCAAAAAACTTGATCAGAACTGGAGAAAGTTTCTCCACAAGCATAATTCAAGATTTGAGCAGGATAGACTTAACTATACAATAAGATATCACACTGATCTTCAGGATGACAGACTTCAAAGATATCAGGATGGGCTTACAATTGAAGATTATTTTCAGAGTGACAGACCAAAATTATTTGTAATTGATGAAAGTCACAATTTAAGAAACGAGAGGTCTTCAAGGTATCAATTTTTGATAGACTATCTTTTGAAAAAGAACAAAACCGTTAAGGTGTTGATGCTTTCTGCAACTCCTATAAACAACTCTCTTAATGACATAAGAAACCAGTTCAGATTAATTGTAAAAGGAGGAGACACTGGTTTCACTGAAAATTTGGGGATAAGAAATCTGATGCATCTTTTCAGGAATGCACAGCGGGAATTCAACAAATGGTCTGAAGAAGGAACAGGCAGAATATCTGATTTCATAAAAAAATTAAATCCTGATTTTTTTAAGCTGATTGATTCTCTTCTTGTTTCCAGAACGAGAAAACATGTTGAGTCTATTAATGAGAAAATGCTTAATTTCCCCGAGAAAGAACTTCCCGAAAACATATTCATTACACCAAAAGAGATAGGAAATATTGAGAGTTTCAAAGAACTGCTTGACCATTTTCCATATATGTCAGGCTATCAGCCGGCATGGTATGTTGAAGAAAAAGAAGTTGAAAATGTTATTGAAGATGAAAAACAAAGAGACCGTTTTCTTGTTAAAATGATGTATATTCTCCTTATAAAGCGGCTTGAGTCGTCATGGTTTTCATTTAAATCAACTGTTGAAAAGATAAGTGAACACCATCAGGAAGTGCTTAATACCATAAAGCAGTATAACGACAAGGTTAAGTCTGAAGATATTGATATTTATGGTCAAATGACTATTTTTGACGAAGAAGAAGATGCTGAATTTGAAGAGTTCACTCTTGGTAAAAAAAGAACTGTGAACATTTCGGAAATAGATAGAGCCGGGAAACTTGATCTTCTTAAAAAAGACCTCAAAAAGGATATTGACAAGCTTGATTCTTTAATAACAAATGTAAGAAGATTTTCAGAGATCGTTGAAAAAGAGACAGGGAAAGACTCTGTTGACTCGAAGCTGAAAAAACTTATTCAGTTAATTCTGAAAAAACAGGAAAATTCTAATAATAAAAAGGTTTTGATATTCACAGTTTTCAAAGATACTGCGACATATCTTTATAATGAGCTCACTAAAAGAGGATTTCAAAAAGTTGCAATGGTGTCGGGAGATGAAACAAAATCATCTGATGGATACAACGGCAAGTTTTTTGAACCGGTTCTTGAAAGGTTCGCTCCATTTACGAAGTTATTCATGGAAAAAGAGTGGGTTGGATTTGAAAGAGATAATAAAAAAACAGATGTTCAAAACTTCAATTTGTGGATTGAATGGACAAAAGAGAATAAGCCGGAAGTATATAAAAAGATTGATAATTCTGTTGATATTCTAATCGCAACCGATTGTTTGAGCGAAGGTCAGAATCTTCAGGATTGTGATTATATTGTAAATTATGATATACACTGGAATCCAGTAAGAATCATTCAGAGGATGGGTAGAATTGACAGAATAGGATCACCGAATAAAAAAATAAAAGGAGTGAATTTCTGGCCTTCTGAATCAATAGAAAGCTATCTTGATCTACAAAAAAGAGTGGCGGATAAAATGGCTGCAATGACTCTTGCCGGTTCTGAGGTCCCTGCATTTTCTAAAGAGCACGAAGAAATGCTTAAAGATGAAACACTTGAGCAGAGACAGAATGCCAAAATGATGAAACTGATGGAATCTTCGTGGGATGAAGTGCAGAAAAACAGTGAAGGACTTGGTTTTGATGACTTTTCTCTTGAATCTTTCAGGCAGGAACTGTTTTCATATCTTGAAGATGAAAAAGAAAAATACATTAAAATGCCTAATGGTGTTTATTCAGGGTTTATTAAAGATGGTGAATTCTGCAAAAAAAATGGATTGGTTGCACTTCTTGGATCACCTTCAAGGCCATCAGGAGATAAGAAATTCAAATATGAAAGACATGAACTTGTTTATATAGATGAAAACGGTAACTCACTGTTATTAAACCAGAAAGATATTTTAAGAGCATTGTCTGAAAACAAAGAGAAACAAAGACATGTTGATAAAGAGATAGACAACGGAAATGGTGAAAAAATAAAAAAACTTTCAATGGCAATTAGAAGCTGGGTTGAGTCACAGGCATACGAAGTGGATGAAAATGGGGAAAAAGTGCTCGGAAAAAAAGGAACAGATATTCTTGAAAAGATAAAATCCGGAAACTGTGAAGCAATAAAAGATGTAAAAGGAAAAAAAGCCATAGAACAGAGATATTGCTTTGAAAACTATGATCTTATTGCATGGATGGTCATTGAATAAAGAGGTGCATTTATGAATAGATACTTAAAGATTATAGAGGATTATTTCAGATCTCCCAAGGAAAATGAATGGATAGAATTTAAAGAAAATAACTGTAACCCTCAATTAATTGGAGAATATTTATCCGCATTAAGTAATTCAGCCGCTCTTCACGGGAAAAACAAGGCATTTTTAATATTCGGTATTGAGAATGGAACAGGGAAGATCGTTGGAACGAATTTTTTACCTTCAAACACAAAAGGAAAAGGAAATGAAGACTTGGAACCGTGGCTTTCAAGAAAACTCTCTCCGAGGATTGATTTTAAAGTAATTGAATTTGATCAGGATGAAAAACATATTGTCGTTTTTGAAATTGATGCGACTTTAAATACACCTGTGAAATTTGATGGAGAAGCGTTTATTCGTGTCGGTGGACATAAACACAAATTGAGTGATCACCCGGAAAAAGAGCGCAAAATATGGAAAAAAGCTGAATCGGTCTCTTTTGAAAAAGCTGTTGCGGCTTCTAACCTGTCTCTTGCAGATGTTCTAAACAAAATTGATTATCATAATTTTTTCAAACTTCAGAACATTCCTGTTCCGGAAAACCAAAACAGAATAATTGAAGAGCTTGTGCAGGATGGAATTGTAATACAGGATGATAACAGTTATTCAATAACAAATCTCGGTGCACTTTTGATCGCAAAAAACCTCCATGATTTTGAGCACTTGTCAAGGAAAGCTGTCAGGGTGATAGTTTATAATGGAAACAGCAGGGTTAATGCGAAAAATGAGATTACAGGGAAAAAGGGATATGCTGCCGGATTTAAAGGATTGATTGATTGGATAAATGATCTGATTCCTTCAAATGAATTTATTGAAGAAGCGTTCAGAGTTGGAAAAAAGAGGTATCCTAAGCTGGCTATAAGAGAATTTGTCGCCAACGCTTTAATTCATCAGGATTTTACAGAAACCGGAAGAAGTCCCATGATTGAAATATTTGATACAAGGATTGAGATTACAAATCCGGGAAGTCCACTGATTGATACTGAGAGATTTATTGACTATCCGCCTAAAACAAGAAATGAAAAACTTGCTTCACTGGTGGGCTTAAATTTGTTTGACTGTTGTTTGACAAAAATGGTGATTTTTAGTGATTGTGTTCGCAATTCATCAATATATTCAAGCTGTTTTATATTAGGAATTTGTTTGACTGTTGTTTGATAAGACGGAGAAAAATATGAAATTAAGCAGTTTCAAGACCGGTCTTGTAGAAGGAATCAAAAATCTTTTCAATGATCTGAATATTCCTGTAAATCCGATAACAGAATTAAAAGCTGAACCGAAAGACATTCTTTCAACTGCAAATTTAGAAAGTGAATCTCTTAAACTTATTGAGGCGGTTTATCCTTATGGATTGGTCAATGACGAAGCTTTCAATGATCAGAAAACCATTAAAATTTCAGACATTTCTGAAAAATATGAGGCAATCGCCGTTTTTGGAGTGAAACTTGGGAAAAGAGAGAACGGACTTCTTCCGACAAGAAAGATATTTGCAGATATTACAAGAGCTTTCAACAGGGAATTCAAATATACTCCTGTAATAATTGTTTTTAAATATCAGGACTTTATCACAATTGCAAGTAGTGAAAGAAGTGAATATATTCAGAAATGGAAAGAAGGTGAAAAAATTGGTAAAATTACACTTCTTCGCGACATAAACATTGAAAATACTCACACTGGACATCTGAAAATTCTCGAAGGTCTGAAAATTCCGACAAGTGGAAAAAACACAGTAAATTCATTTGCTTCTCTTCATAAACACTGGCAGGAAGTTTTTGATGTTTCCATCCTTAACAAGAAGTTTTATAAAGAGCTTTCCAACTGGTATTTCTGGGCGATGGATAATGTTGAATTTCCTGATGATGGAGAAAAAAGGAAAGATGTAAGAAACGCAACGAATCTTATCCGTCTTATCACAAGAATCATCTTCATCTGGTTCATAAAAGAAAAGAATCTTGTTCCTGAAAAATTGTTCAACAAAAATGAAGTAAATGATATTATTGATGATTTTAATAAGAACAAAAAGTCAGGCAACTATTACAGAGCAATTTTGCAGAACCTGTTTTTCGGAACGCTGAACCAGAAGATGGGCGAAAGAAAGTTTGCAAAGGACGGTGGACATGAAGATAAGGAAACAAACAGAGAAGAATATGGAGTTAAAACTCTTTGGAGATACGGTTCTCTTTTTAAAATTTCAAAACTCGAAGCTGAAAAACTGTTCAAAGACATTCCTTTTTTAAATGGTGGACTTTTTGACTGTCTTGATAAAGAAAATGAGAAGAACAGGACAATATATGTTGACGGTTTTTCAAGAAATCCGGGCAAGCAGGCATTTGTTCCGGATTATCTATTTTTCGGAGAGGAGACAGAAGTTGATCTCAATGAAATATATGGAACAAAAAACAAGACATACTCTGCAGAAGGTCTTATAAATATTCTTAATTCTTATAAATTCACAATTGCGGAAAACACTCCGACTGAAGAAGATGTTGCACTTGATCCTGAACTTTTGGGAAAAGTTTTTGAGAATCTTCTTGCAAGCTATAACCCGGAGACAAAGACAACTGCAAGAAAGCAGACTGGTTCCTTTTATACTCCAAGAGAAATTGTAAATTATATGGTTGATGAATCTCTTATTGCATATCTGAAAACAAAACTTGATGATGAAACTGAAGAGACAGACCATCTTCTGCATCGTCTTTTTAAACATAATGACGATCAACCGTTTGAAGATAAAGATAAAGTTTTAAAGATAGTTAGAGCATTTGATGAAATAAAGATTCTTGATCCGGCTGTTGGAAGTGGTGCTTTCCCCATGGGAGTTCTTAATAAAGTTGTTCATGTTTTAAGCAAACTCAATCCGGATAACAGTGAATGGCAGGAGCTTCAGCTTAAAAAAATTGATAAGAAAATGGCTGAAACAACCGATAAACCTGAACTAAAAGAGCTAGATAAACTTAGAGATGACATAATAAAAGCGTTTACAGACAACGAAGCCGATTATCCAAGAAAGCTTTATCTCATTGAAAACTGCATTTATGGTGTTGACATTCAACCCATTGCTATACAGATATGCAAACTCAGGTTTTTCATCTCGCTCATCGTTGATCAGAAAGTTGACAGAAGAAAAGATAATCACGGAATCAGACCGCTTCCTAACCTTGAGACAAAGTTTGTGTCAGCGAACACACTCATAGGACTTGATAAACCGAATCAAGGCGGAATTGAAGAGATTTTTATAGAACCGCTCAAGAAATTACTCCTCAAAGTGCGGCATGAACATTTTTCCGCAAAAACAAGAAATGAAAAACTTGCCTGCATCAAAAAAGACAAAGAAATCAGAAAACAAATTGCAGATGTACTCATTCAGAATCATTATAAAGCCACAGATGCCAATAAAATCGCAGACTTCGACCTGTATGATCAGAATAAAAGCTCAGACTGGTTTGACCCCGAATGGATGTTCGGAATAAAAGAAGGGTTTGATGTTGTTATAGGGAATCCGCCTTATATTTTGCTCCAAAACATTCAAGGTATCTCAAATCAAACAATTGATAAATACAAAAAATTTGTCAGTGCCCAATATAAAACAGATCTTTACCACTTATTCATTGAAAAAGGGATTTTGTTGTTATCAAAAAGGGGAAGCATATCGTTTATTACCCCTAACACTTTTATAAAAAACAAATACAACAACAAATTAAGGGAATTTATTTGCGTTAATTCATCTATATTATCCATAGTTTTGTTTTATTCCCAGGTTTTTGAGAATGTGTCTGTTGATAATTTGATATTTGTTTTTTCAAAAAATAAAAAAGGATCATTATCAAGAATATATGAGATAAAAAAATCTATAAATGATATTTCGGTTCCGATTAGATTTTTTGACAGTAAAAAAATTATTAAACCCGAATATATTTTTAACTTTGATTTGGATGAAAAGAAGGAAAGGTTTTTGAAAAAAATTCATTTAGACACTAAACCATTAAGTTTTTATGGCCGTTCATACTTTGGGATACAAACACATGATAGAGAAACATATGTGTCAGAAATGAAAATCGACAATAATTGGATGCCTGTAATAGATGGTGGTAATGTTTTTAGGTATAACCTGAAAAAAAACACAGAATTTGTTTGTTATATTAAAGATGCAATCAAAAGTGGTGGAAATGACGAGGTTTATAAGAAAAACCGTATTGTAATCAGACAAGTTGGAAAATTCCCGGAAGGTACAATATGTTCTCCAGGAATTTTCACACTCAACACAATATACAATATTTTCTTAAATGATAATTGCGAAATTGATTTAAAATTTTTGTTGGCATTAATTAACTCTAAAGTTCTTAGATGTTATTGGATATTGACAAATTATGACAACAAAGAAACTTTCCCTAAAATTAAGAAGGACTCAATTGAATCGATTCCCATAAAGAAAACAAATATTAATGAACAAAAAAGATTCACCAAAATAGTTGATATAATTATGAATAAGAAAAAGCTTGGACAAGACACAACAGACCTCGAAAAACAAATAGATGCAATGGTTTATGAACTTTACGGACTCACAGAAGAAGAAATAAGAATTGTTGAGGGTGGGGATAAACAATGAAAGAAGAATCGAAATTGACAACAAACATCAGGACATTCAATGATCTTGTTTTAAATATTGTAAGTACAGACGAGTATTTGACCTGTTCCGTCTCAAAAGCGGTAAATAAAAGTCTTACTTTAAGAAACTGGCTCATAGGTTTTTATATTGATGTTTTTGAACTTAACGGTGAAGACAGAGCTAACTACGGAGACAATCTCTTTTTAGATCTTTCTAATGAACTGAAAGAAAAAGGTGTTAGTAATTCCGGGAAAAGGCAGCTCTATCAGTATGTTAAGTTTTATAAAACATATCCCGGAATTGTGCGGACACTGTCGGCACAATTTAAAAATTTGCCGGAAAATAATGATCTTGAAAAAATGCGGACGCTGTCCACACAGTCTTCCAACACATACAACCTTAATGTTTTTGAAATGTTATCCTATTCCCATTTTGATGAGCTTTGCAATATTGATGATGATATGAAAAGGATGTTCTATGAGTTTGAAGCTGTTACAGGAAACTGGTCTGTCAGAGAACTAAAACGACAGATAGGTTCTCTATATTATGAAAGAAGCGGGCTTTCTAAAGATAAGCATAAACTTTCAGAATATGTTAAAAGCATTGCTGAAACGAACAGCAGTAAACTCACTGTAAGAGATCCTTTTGTCTTTGAATTTCTTGGATTAAAATCGAAAGAAGTTATGTATGAGTCTAATTTGGAAGATGCAATACTTGATAATTTACAGAATTTTCTTCTTGAGCTGGGACATGGCTTCTGTTTTGAAGCCCGGCAAAAAAGAATCCTTATCGGTGGAGAACATTATTTTGTTGATCTGGTGTTTTATAATCGAATTTTAAAATGTCATGTGCTGATAGAATTAAAGGTTGAAAAGTTCTCTCAGGAACACCTCGGTCAGCTTAATACCTATGTTAACTGGTATAGGAAAAATGAAATGCAAGATGGCGATAATCCGCCCGTCGGTATTTTACTGTGTACAAAAAAGAATCATTCACTGGTAGAATATGCGCTTGCAGGAATGAATAATCAGCTTTTCGTGTCAAAATACCTTACTAACCTTCCTGACCCCAAAGAAATTGAAAAATTTCTTAACGAAAAGATGGAAACACTCACAGAAGAAGAAATAAAAATCGTTGAGGGTGGGGAGTGAAGAGCATGAAAATACCAAAAAAGATTGAGACAATTAAGTCGCCCTCTTCACGGGGGGCGTGGATTGAAAC
>JAGOEX010000008.1:0-5751 GCA_017997475.1 bacterium | reverse complement strand
CAAGTCAGCAAAATTATAACAAAACTGGGCGAAAGATTTTTCGCCCCTACGGATAATACGGATACGCTCCTACGAAAATCTTGACACTTTTTTGTTTGATTTATACTCTCTTGCGGAAATTGAGTTTTTTATTTTTTTTATAGGAGCGGGTGATGTCAAAAATTATTGAATGTGTTCCGAATTTTTCAGAGGGAAGAGATTTGAGCGTGATTGATAAGATCACTGCTGAAATTAAAAAAGTTAAGGGGGTTAAGCTCCTTGATGTTGATCCGGGATACGATACGAACAGGACTGTTGTGACTATGGTGGGTGAGCCGGAAGCGGTTATGGAAGCGGCATTTCAGGCGGTAAAGAAAAGTCACGAACTTATTGACATGAGAAAGCATAAGGGGGCGCATCCGAGGTTTGGAGCGTGTGATGTCTGTCCTATAATTCCAGTTAGCGGTGTGACGATGGATGACTGTGTCGGTTATGCTCACAAACTTGGAAAACGGCTTGGCGAAGAGCTTGATTTCCCTGTGTATTTTTATGAATATGCGGCAACAAGTAAAGAAAGAAAGAACCTCGCAAAAGTGAGAGCTGGTGAATATGAAGGGCTTGAAGCGAAACTTAAAGATCCGCAGTGGTTGCCCGATTTCGGTCCTGCTGAATTTAAGCCGGCAAAAGGGGCGACAGCGGTTTCAGCAAGGGATTTTCTTATTGCTTATAATTTGAATCTCAATACGACCAATGCAAAAAAAGCTAATTTCATAGCTCTCCGTCTTCGTGAACAGGGATATCCGAAAAAAGATGAAAACGATAAGCCGCTTCTTGATGAATCAGGGAAACCGGTAATGAATCCTGGGCTTTTTAAGAACTGCAAAGCGATCGGATGGTATGTTGATGATTTCAAAAGAGCGCAGATATCAATAAATCTTACCAACTATCATGTGACAAATATGCATCATGTTTTTGATGCCGCTTCAAAACTTGCTGAAGAGAAAGGACTTCGCATAACAGGCAGTGAAATTGTGGGTGTAGTTCCGAAAGAGGCACTTATTCAGGCAGGAATTCATTATCTTGAAAAAGCCGATAGCTGTGCAGGTCAAAGTGAAGCGGAACTGATTAAAATTGCTGAACAGTCTCTTGGACTTAGCGATGTTGTAAAGTTCAAGCCCGAAGAGAAGATAATTGAGTATATGGTGAAAGAGAGCAAGGGGCTTGTTGATAAGACCGTGACAGAATTCAACGATCTTCTTGCAAGTGATGCTCCGGCTCCTGGCGGCGGTTCAGTTGCCGCACTGGCAGGATCTCTTGCCGCATCTCTTGGAAGTATGGTCGCCAACCTCACATACAACAAAAAAGGGTATAAGCAGTATAATACAGAAATGAATGAAATTGCTAAGAATATGCAGGTGAGAAAAGGGGAACTCCTCCATTTAATTGATGAAGATACCAATGCTTTCAACATAATGATGGATGCGATGAAAGCTCAGAATGCCGCTAAAAAAGGGGGAGATGCGACAGAAATTGGAAAAGCCGATGCCAGAATGTATGAAGCAAATAAATATGCGATCTCAATTCCTTTGAAAGTGCTTGAAAAAACCTTTGAACTGCTTCCGGCACTCAAAGCGGTCGGAGAAAGAGGGAATTCAAATGCAGTCAGTGATGCGGGAGTAGGTGCACTGCTGGTTGAATCGGGAGTCAAAGGGGCCGCTCTCAATGTGAAAATAAATCTCATGAACTTCAAAAAAGAAGATCCGTTCCACATCGAAACAGTCAGCAAAATGAATTCAATCCTGTCCGTGCTTGATGCAAAAGTCAGCGAAATCCTTGAAATCGTTGAGAAAAAGATAGCAGGATAGGTTAAATCACATTTTTATTCCAGAAAAATCGCCTGTAAATTCAAAGGAATCTGTCCATTCACCGGTTTTTGTCCGTTTATACCATTTTTTCCGTTCAAGTGATTTTAGAAAATAGTTACGGTTTTCTTCAAAGTCGGGATCTGATGCTGATGTAAGTGAATAATTCAGGAATCTTGAGATCTTTAATAATGAAGCGATATTGCTTCGTTCAGGGCTGTCAAACGGATAGAGTGCGCTTCCGCGGCAGAGCCGGAGATTTTCAGGGATTCCCATGCTTTCAAACATTGGAACTCCGGGAACAAGATAAAGGGGGCTGAGTCCGCATTTAATTTTGAGCTTGTTCAGATGGATCATGGTCTCAAGTGTGTTTTCAAGAGTTGTTCCGGGGAGACCGGGAATGAGAAAAACCTCAACTTCTATTCTGGTTTTAACAACTTCAACTATTTTTTCGATCGTTATAAGATCGTGAGGTCTTTTCATGCCCGATATTGCTTTTTCTGAACTGGTGACAAGAGAAAGGTCAAGCTTTAAAAACCCGGCTTCAATAAGTTCATTTGCAATTGGGAGAATGTTTTTGGCAGTAAGTCCGTTCATTGCGGTGAACTGAATTCCTGATCCATGAAATTCCTTAAGTAATTTAAGAACTTCTTCTGTAAAGTGAGGGTCTGAAAAGATGTCGTCATCTTCAATATCTATTATCTCTGTTCCGATATTTTTCAGATATTCAAACTCTTTTCTGATGTGGGTGATCTCTCTTAAAGCGAACTTGTTGTCGCGGTGAATTGAGCAGAACGAGCACCTGTTCCTGCAGCCGGATGAAAGAACGGTTTTAGCGATCTTTTTTTTGCGGAAGATCCTTAAATTCTCTCTTTCGGGAATGATATCTTTGCTCCATGCCGGCTCTGTTGAAGGAGCATTTGACAAAATATTCCCATTTTTGCGGTATATCAGCCCGGGAACTTTTTCAATGTCGAGTTTTCCTGCAATGAAATCTGCAAAAAGAGGCATTGATTCTGTGCCGCAGCCCGAAATCATGAAATCAGCCGATGAGTTTTCAAACAGCACTTCCTTTTGAGCAGTTACTGCCGTTCCGCCGATGATGACAGGGATTTTAGAATATTTTTTTATCTCTTTGACAAGATCTTCGACATCGGGATGATAAGCCGAAAAAAGAGAACTGATGCCGATAATATCAAAGTTTCCATCGTTAATGAATTTGATGATCCTGCTGAAACTGTCACCGAATCTTTTATATCCGCTGTGAAGGGAAAAAGGGGATGTGTCTTCTTCATAATATTTGAGCAGGTATTCAAGTTCATTGGGCATTTTTTTGTGCTTAACCTTGCCTGAAGCGGTTGAATCATAAAGTTCAACCCGGTGTCCAAAGTTTAAGAGAGCTCCTTTTATATACTGGAGGCCAAGCGGCTCCATTCTGTGGGAAGTTGAATAAAAATCAAATACCGGAGGCGAAATAAGCAGAATTTCCATGATGCAACCATCTAAAATGTCCATGCACTTTATACCAGAATCGGTTGAAATGGCAAACATTAAAGATATCAGATACTTAACAGCGTTGTGCGAAATCTTGATTTTAATTAGATAATGGCTATAATCCCTTCGAAAATTTCATTTTAGAGGGAGGTCATTATGAAAAAAGTATTAATTATGTCGATTGCTATCACAATGTTCTGTTTTTTAGCGGTTTCCTGTGACGACAACACAAAAGAAGAGACGGATGAAACAAACACCGACAAAGACGAAGTATCAGACGAGGTATCCGACGAAACATCTGATGAAGTATCCGATGAAGTATCCGATGAAGTATCCGATGAAGTATCCGATGATGATTCGGGGGACTGCCCTGTTACAGTTCCTGTTGAGCACGATGGTGAAGAGATAACCTCTGCAACCGAATGGTCGGGAATACATCTCATTAAAGGGACTCTCTGGGTTAATGCACCGCTTACAATGGATAAATGCACCACAATTCTTATGGATGCAAACTCCAGAATATCAGTATCCGAAGGCGGTTCGATAAAAGTTGAAGGTACAGTTGACAACATCGTTCCTTTCCTTTCAGCTAAAGCAGTTCCTGCCGCAGGAGACTGGAACGGGATCGAGATAAAAAACTCAGCGTCGAGTGGAAACAGCTTCAAATTCGCATCATTTTCACATGGTGGAAAAAGCGATTACGGAGTGATATGGGTTGACGGAGAAGCTGAAGTTGCAATAGATGACTGTGATTTCATAAATATAGATAATTACGGTGTAATGTTTGATAACGGTGCAAAGATAAACAGCTTCACAGGCAACTCTTTTACTGCTATCGGAACATATCCTGTGTTTGTCGGAGCAAATGCTGTTCCAGCTCTTTCACCGATAGTTACTGACGATGCAACTGACAGGATTTTTGTTCAGGCGGAAGATATCGAAGACGCAGGGACTTGGAAAAATCTTTCGATCGGATATGAAGTTGAATATCTTTATGTTCACAAACCAGTGACAATTGAGCCTGGAACAACTATCTATATGCCGCAGAATTCACACATCACTCTTTCTGACGGCGGATCTTTTATCGCAAAGGGAACAGAAACAGCCCCGATAGTATTCACATCTGCAAAACCGGCTCCTGCAATGGGTGACTGGAAAGGATTCACAGTAAAAAGCACATCATCCAATGACACAGCTTTTGAATATGTGAACTTTGAATTCGGCGGAAATGGTGATTACGGTGTTATCTGGGTTGACGGAGAAGCATCCGTTTCGATAGATAACTGTAAATTCACTGATATTGAAGGATACGGCGTCATTTTTGACAATGAAGCTGAAATTAAAAGCTTTACCGGAAATGAATTCAGTAATATAGATACATATCCTGTTATGGTCGGTGCAAACGCAGTGCCGGATCTTTCACCGATAGTTACTGATGATGCGACAGACAGAATTTTTGTTCAGGCGGAAGATATTGAAAAAGCAGGAACATGGAAAAACCTTTCAGTCGGTTATGAAATTGAATATCTTTATGTTCGCAAACCGATTGAAATCGAAGCGGGCGTAACCCTTTTCCTTAAAGAGAACGCCCATATCAATGTAAAAGACGGCGGAGCTCTTAAACTTAGCGGAACGGAAACCGCACATGTCACAATAACAAGCTATAAGGATGCACCGTCTGCCGGTGACTGGAATGACATCGAAATATACAAATCAAGCAGTGATGCAAATGTTTTTACATATGCTGATATCAAGTACGGCGGAAATAACGACTATGGTCAGCTCTGGGTTGAAAGCGAAGCGAAGATCACGCTTAGCAATGTAGTTTTCTCAAATGGAAAAGATTGTGATATAACCAATGATGACGGTGCAGCGGTTATAACAGATAACGGTTCAACTTACACAACCTGTCCTGAATAGAGTTTCTTCCTGAAATAGTAAGCTCCACATCTAATTTGTATTTTTAAATCCTATTTATTACAATGCATCCGTATTTTGTAAGGAGGAGGTTCCATGGAGTTTGGTAAATACATTGAGATCTTTAATCACGAAGTCGTTCCGGCGCTCGGCTGCACTGAACCGATCGCAGTTGCTCTCGCGGCGGCAACTTCCACAAAACATCTGGGAAAACCGGTTGAAAGGGCGGAGATCTTCTTAAGCGGAAATATAATGAAGAACGGCGTCGGTGTCGGAATTCCGGGGACCGGTATGGTCGGGCTTCATATCGCAGCGGCCCTGGGGATAACCGGCGGTGACTGTTCAAAAGAGCTCGAAGTTTTAAACAGTGTCACAAAAGATCAGATTATCGCGGCAAAAGAGCTTGTTAAAAAAGGAGTGATAAAGATATCCATAAAAGAGAAAGTTGACAAACTTTATATCGAAGCGACTTGCTTCAATGGTTCAAATCAGGCCCGGA
>JAGOEX010000161.1 GCA_017997475.1 bacterium | reverse complement strand
TCCCTGCCAACCCGGAACAAGTGATTCAGGATCAACTGCTTCATCAAACAAAATTCTGACTTCAATTCTGTCACCCAGTTTTGCAACTTCCTTAAACGGTGTAATGTTGGGAACGGGTGGAGTTGTGTCAAGAAACACATCGGCTCTTTTCGGTTCACCTATCTGTCCGATATTGTTCTTTAATTTGCCAAACACCGTATAAGTTCCATCTCCTATTTCCTCCCATCCGGTAGTGAAATCCCATGGTGAATATTCATAAGTCGTTTCGTCTATTTTTTTCAGGTCGGTAAGTGCTATTTCCGCCGTTCCCTTTTCAAAATTAAGGTCATTTGCAATAATAACACTGTTGGCATTTATAACCGTAAATCTTAATGCAACTCTTGACTCAGGCACTCTTTGGGTAGCAGAATCATTATGAAAGACCCATATTTTAAAAGTGTTATTGCCATTTTCATCATATCCCGGCAACCCTGTCATACTCATTTCAACATTAACTTCAGTATGTTTTCCGGCTTTAAAATCAAAGAGTTGTGACATGCCGGTAAAAAGAACTGAATTTGTGAGTTCTGCGCCTTTCCTTATCTCCGCAACGACAAACCGTCTTGAACCATAGGAAAGATCGCCAAAATCTATGCTCGTGCCAGTTGCTTTCATCTGTGCAGGATCGCTCTGAGTGAGCTGTTTTCCGTTTGCCGCAATGTCACCGGGGAATGCAACTCCTTCCTTCCATTCATAAATTCGGACGGTTACAAAAAACTCTCCAGTTGAAACATCCGGCTTTATCTCTTTCCCTTCACCATCACTAGCCCATGAGAACTTCACTGCAAAGGTTCCCGCTTTCTGATTGTCGCAGGAGATGAGAATTGAAAAAGATAGAAAGATAATGAAAAAAATCTTTGTAAATAAATTCATTGTATGTCGCTCCAAAGAATTGTTTTGCTTATTAATACTATCTGTTTTTTTTATTTTTTAAAGAAATTATGTGTCAGGAAATTTTGCTGTTTTAAATCTTTAAGTTACAATGTTTTGAATTTGAAGGAGATTATAAATTATGCATCGGAGTGAGCATGTTTTTTATAAGACTAAGTCCACTCTGATGCTGACAAGACAGGAACTTCTTCTGATTCAGGACTTTTAAGGTGAGGTTTTTTATAATTTTTTTTTGGGGGCGTGTGATGAAGAAGGTATTGTTTATTGCTTTTACATTATTTTGTTTTTTCAATCTTTTTGGAGCAGTCAATGCTTTAGGTCCTACGCAATGTGGTGTAGACGATGATGGAAAAATGTGTGATCTTGAGGTGAATAGAAAAAAAGTTTGCTTAAATTTAAGTTGTGTCGAAAAGGGAGCATATGGCTTTTTTGCAGAAACTGGAAGTGCAGCAGAAAACACCCAATGGTCAAACAAATATTTTATAGATCATAACATGTTGTTGGATAATGGCAGACCTGTGGTTCCGGTTTTTGTTGTCAATCTTAATTGTTCCGATATTTTAGCTCCCGCTGTCAATGCTGATAATTTTGAATATACTGTTTTATTCGCTGAACAGCATTTTAAAGAGGCTTCTTTTAATCAGTTTGCTCCTGTTTTTAGGGTTTATAATTATGATAGAGATGGCTCGATCCCAGATGTTTTTCCAACAACAAGAAGCTATACCTGCCTTTCTCCTTCTAATGATCCTGCTGATCCTGATTATATCCATCCATATAATGGCGGCCCCAATGTCTATGAAATATTTAAACACTGCCGACCAAATGTTGGAGCTGGTGGTATTGAAGATGGCAATATTAACTGTTCTACCCCTGAGTGGAAAACAGAAATGCATTCAGGATCTTTTCAAGAGATGTTTTTAATTAGAATGTTTGAAGATCATATTCAAACAATTGGTAATCTTGAAAATATTTCTGCTTTAAAGTATACCGCTACTGCTGATGGAGTTCCTATATACTATATACCTGTAACAGGTCTACTTTATTCTCAGTATGGTGGAGGGCAGGCTCAACAGGACTTGTCTTTTGATGTGACACTTGAAGATAATAATGGAAATGATAAAACGGTTAGGATTATAACATCAGTCGGAAACACAACATATTATAATGATATAAAAGACCTTAATGGTAACATAAAAGACCTTAATGGTAGACCATGGACTTTTGTACATGAATTGTCTCATGGACGGCTATTGTCAGATTTTTATAGTGATGATACCGCTGTTGGATTTTCGTCTACATTTTCAATTATGTCATATACACACACAGAAGGAGATTCTGGAGGACTGGATTTTTTATTGTTTCATAAATTTATGCTGGGATGGATAAGAAACGATAATCAAAACGAATTTCTAAAAAGAATAGAGGTGTCGCATAACCAGAACAGTGGAAAAATAGAGATAAAAGAAAATGGGAATTTGAGAAATAATGAATGTGCTGATATAAAAGGATCGGTTTGCATAACCTTCACCCATGTTTTACCGACCACCAATGCATACATTTCTCAAAGGATTCTGAATCCGGCAGAAGATGTTATAATGCCCATGTATCAAAAACATTTTATGATTTATACTGATTATGACCCCATGGATTTGTTAAAATTTCCTACACCGGTAGAACTGAAACCGGACTCTGTAATAATGGGTAGAATTCTTCACACCGGACTTGAAGCCACAGCATCAGGTGCTTACGCAGTAGGAGATGCGGTTAGAGAAAGATTTCCATCAACCCAGAATTATTTGTCCGGAGTTTTATTATATAGGTATAACAGAGACGGAAGAACACGCATAGATTTTACAAATCCAAGCCCTGAATTTCTTCCATATTTTGATATTATTGAACAAAACGGAATAGACACTAAATCAACTTTTTATCTTCGAGCGGTTGAATTATATGAAAAAGTTACTGGTGTTTCTTTGCCTATCGGCACTTATTTTGATGATGATATAAACAGAGTTAATTGGATTAACAACAGAATCAATCCTGGGGTGTCTGACTGGATAAAAGGACTGTATCCATATGTCTGGGACACATTGTCCAATAATTGGATTGTTGATGTTGACAGCGAGCTTGTAAATGATCCGACTATATGGGAAAAAATTGTATTGGCCAGCAGAGAGGATATAGATAGAAACGAGCCGTGGGTTAGTTTTTCTGGATGGCCGGGCAATTATTTTAGATTTAATACCAACGATTATCTGAACAGTGTTAGTGAAAGAAGAAAAAGAATGGTAGATGCAAACACTGGTGATTTAGTCGGCTCTCTTCCAAACGAGAATATTGTAATAGAAACATTGTCTCATAAAAAAATAGCGGTATCAATTTTTAACATGAGAAAAACCAATACCGGGAATTCAGTTAATTACTCATATAAATTAGTTTTTACCGATTTGGACTTCCCAGTGGGAAAAGCAGATTCATATATTTCATATGATAAAGACGAAGACGGTTTTTGTGATATGCAGTGCATTGGAACAATTCCTGGATTTTGTTTGTCCGATTTTGATGAAACCAATATTGATACGACAATGGGTTCAAAGGTTCGCAATACATGGATAAATGCGGGATATAATCAAACCAACATTTGTCTTCCCGTAGACAACTGCCCAACTGTTCATAATCCCGATCAGCTCGATACTGACGGTGACGGTGTCGGCGATGCATGCGATAATTGTCCTAATATTTCCAATTCAGATCAACTCGATTCGGATAATGACGGTGTCGGTGATGTGTGTGACACCTGCCCCGGAATTTATAATCCGGTTGTTGATTACAGTCTTGATTCGGAATTTATTTCAGGATTTGAAGGTGCTATTGCAAGAGATTTGTGTCGGGAAAGCAAAAAATGGGTGTTCATTGGCGGACAACCGTTTTTTGTTTTAAGAGATGTCTGTTCTATGCAGCCTGACAGCGACCTTGACGGGATTGGTGATGCCTGTGACTTTACTTCAGCAGGCGGCAACGGTTTTGCAAACAGCAGGATCACCAATGCCAAGCCGAAAACAATAATTCCATCAATAACCTCCGCTCCCGTATCACTTTCCAGAACATATAATCACTATGCTGAAATAAATCTTACTATGCCTTCGGGCAGTGGTCGTGAAAAGTTTTACTGCAACGACATAAGTCTTTCGGATTTGTACAGAGGCTCATCATGTAATGCGGCGGTGCATTACTGTGCTGTTGATTATATAAATTATAATGAAAGAGATAGATGGGGACAGCAAGGCTTCTGCAGTACAAGGAATGCTGCGATGCCTTTTCCTATAAAACATAATTACGGCTACAGCCACGCAAGCGATGATTTTTCTCCTGAATCTATGGCAAGCTGGCAGAGCCGTATTTCGGTTTCCGACAATTTAAACCTTTTCTGGCCAGCTTTCACCGGGAGCAGTGATCCCAATGACGACACTGCAAGAAAACCTGTTATCAACAGCAACGCATCCTTTAAGCTTGTCTTCGGTGAAAACGGAACGATCTGGAACTGGAGAAGAGACTGGTATGAATGGAACGACTGTCCGACAACACCTTCAGATACTAAATGTCAAAGTCTGAAAAATGCGGCGGCATATAATGTCTCACACACAATGTATTACACACTTTCAACGAGCATTCTTCCCGTCGCAGCGGGTACTCCGAATGAAAATATCCCCAGATACCTTATTAATGTCAACAATGAAACTGTAATAAACCCCGCATACTTCCCTGCAACGAACACAAGTGTCAATGCAAGGGCGGCAAGATATTCGACTGAGCCGATGGAACTGAATTTCTATTCCAGATCCATACTGCCTCCGGTTCCGCCTGAAACAATTGAGATCCCTGAAATAGTTTATTGTCCTTCATGTTACTGGAACCTTCCGATAGAAGATATCCTTGATGAGCAGGGAATGCCCGAAGCTTTCTCCATAAACCATATCGGCAGATGGCTGACGGGAAAAGATGAGAACGGAAATTACATGATGAATTCCCAGCATCTCTATTTTCCTGAAAATATGACAATTTTCTCTGAAATGACAGAACACGCAATGGTTGCCGTGAGAACGGTGGAAACTCCGGCAACGGGAGAAACTGAATATCAGCTTCTGCTTAACACAAGTGAAAACGGAGCTGACTGGGAATTTCTGGGCAATATCAGTAACTGGGATTCAGAGATAACCTCAATAAGAGCAATCGTTTCAAATGATTCAGGAATGTATTTCATCGCCGGAACTGATTCACAGGGTCAGTACGGACAATACCTGTTCAGAGTTTCCGTTGAAAGTGTTGAACCGGAAACAACATATTCCCTTAACAACCTCGGACTCACCGGAATAGGTGATGACACACTTGAAAATGAGAAACTTGTTTCAGTTGAAGGGGCACTCTTTGTAATAGGAGCCGATTCAGCAGGAGCGGGAACAAGAACATTTAAGTCTGCATCGGGTGAAGCCCCTTTCACAGAGATCACAGGATTATCACCCGCCTCAAGAAAGATATATAACCTTAAAGCTGCAGGGAAATATATCTTCCTCACTGGCGGAATGAACGCAAACAACGGCAGTATGACCGATATGTGGAGATTTGATACTGAAACCGGAATATGGGAACAGATACCAATTACTCTCAATGGAGATTTCAGGAAAGTAATCACACAGTTTGTTGATGGCAAACTTGTAATGGCTAATCCCGTTATGACAGGCAATCTCACTCACCCTGCATTTGAAATTAATCCAAATATTACAAACATAAATGATCTTGCTGCAAGCATGAACTATGTTGAAATACCTGTAACTGAAGCTGTTTATGCTCCGATGGATAAATACTGCCTTAACGAAACCGGAAACCTGATAAAAGGCGGACTTGAAATGTCGGGCACTTGCGTTCCCTTCACTCATCCGTGGTACAGATCATTTGCAACCGGTTCAACAATATACAGCGTTGCAGGAAAAGGTGACCGTCTCTATGTCGGAACGAATAACTCAATCAAGGTCTATGACATTTCAGATCCTGAAGCATTCGTCCTTAAATCAACATTCTCGACAAATAACAGAAGAGTCTATGACCTTGAAGTTGTTGAAGGGGACATAATGTATGCCGCAACAAGCGGAGGTCTTTACAAACTTGATACTGCAAATCCCGATACACTTGCTTCACTGTCATTCTTTGCCACAAGCTATAATTATCAGTACAGAATACAGCTTTACAATGACAAGCTCTATGTCGGTGATGATAACGGAATAAACATCCGTGACAAGGAGACATTCACCCGTCTTGCCTATGTCAATATTGATTCAGTGCTTGATTTTGCAA
>JAGOEX010000160.1 GCA_017997475.1 bacterium | reverse complement strand
TGTTTAATTCGTAGGGTATTAACCACCTAATTTCGCAAGTATTTCTGTTGATTTGATATCCATTTTTGCAAATCCGAACCATTTTCTGCCGAGGTCTTTGAGTGATGCTCCGAAAAGATAGAGGTCGTGATTATCAATTATCATGAAGCGGTCGTGGGAGTGATTGAATTCAATTATTTCAGCAGGTGGGAACTGTTCATTGAATTTCTGTGTGTCAAGTTGAATCTGTTTTGAAAGGTTTTTAGTGAGAATTTTGAGCGTAACTCCTTGTTTCCGTTTTGAAAAAAGAGTGAGAACGGTGTCATCAACATAATTGTCAATGAGAATGATCGATTTTTCAGCTGAACGGACAATATCTGAGACAAATTTATGTGCGTCAAAAACCTGACCGTCAAAAAAGATTCCTTGCTTTGGCTGAATTTGCTTTGATTCAAGGGCCGACAAAACTTTTTCAATTCTACTATCGGTTTCTATTTTATATTCCATCTGCCTTTTCTCAATAATTTCAAACCTTTTAGATATCTGCTCATTTTCCAATATAAAATGTCGCATTGAAACAAAAGCTTCCATTATTCTTATACTTACTTTAATAGCAGTTTCACTCCTCAGAACAGCAGAAAGCATAGCAACTCCCTGTTCTGTAAAAACGAATGGTGCGTATCGTCTTCCTCCCCGTTTTTCGTTTGAGGTTTCAATTTGCAACCTCAAAACTTTGTACTCTTCTTCTGCGAGTTGAAATCTGAATGTGTTTGGAAATCTTTCAATATTTCTTTTTACAGCTAAATTGAGGTTTTTTGTTTCAACACCATAGAGTTCAGCCAAATCACTGTCGAGCATCACCTGCATCCCGCGAATTGTGAAAATTCTGCTTTTAATCGCATCAATCTGTATTAGCTCATTTCCTGCCATTTTCCGACTCCAAGAGTTTAGTTTCCGATAGATAATGCAACAATCAAATTAAATATGCAAGAAAACAGATAAGATTATCTAACTCGCAGAAAAACAGGAAATTATGAATTGAATCATGCGCCTGGTTTATTCCTTTAATTGCTAATTGCGTTAATTGACAAGCTTCTGCTGAATCATATAATTTTACTGGATTTTTTAAATAGTGAGAGGGACCAAAATGAAAAAAGTTTTAATTATCATCGCATCGGTGATTCTGGTTTTAATTATTGGCGGATTCACAACCGCAAAAGCTCTGGAAAAAAAAGAGTAACTACAATATCTTAAGAAAATTCGTGCAAATTGAAAGTTGTACTTGCAATTTACATAAATTGTTGCAATATTCCGATATTATTCTCTTTTCTAAGGTGTGGACATAACCTTTCGGAATAAATAAAAATAAAGAAATATTTGCCGGGAAAAAAGTAGGACTTGTAATTTCAGGTGGAAATGTTGAGAGATTATTTCCCCGAAACTTTCTTTGCAAAAGCGGCAAGATCGCTGTTAAGCCGGCTGAACTTTGCCCCGTATTGAGAGATCTTTTTCATAATGGAATCAACATCTTTGACTATGTTGTCTCCTTCGATCCTGCATTCAGTTGAATATTCACTTTTATTTTGCGTACAGTTTTTTATGAATTCGTTTATTCTTGCGGTGCTGAGACCTAAAAAGTCAATAAATCCAGCACTTTCCTTTTCAAGTGATTTCATCGTTTCAACATATCCAAGATAAGTTTCCACAAATGCTTTTCCATCCATTCCCTTGAGCACTTCAAGATCGTTTCCGCTGAGCTCAATCCTCTGTTTAAGCTGATCGTTCTGAAGCTGAAGATTCCCGATGTAAAACGAAATCTGACGGTTCGCATTTTCCATTTTGACAGCAATTTCAGCGATAGAGAGCTTGTGAAGCTCCATTTCAAGAGTTTTGAGTCGTTCTTTTTCGCCGGTGTATGTCTTGAGTTTTGCATTTCCTTCATCAAAAACCTGAGTGAGCTTTTTTTCAGCTTCTGTACACGCCTTCTCAGAATATTTTATAGTGCATGAACTGTTTGTAATGTCTATGTTCCGTGTCATTGACTGGCAGGTATCACGCAGATTTTTGTTGACTGAAATAAGTGAAGTAACCCCTTTGAGCAGATATTCAGTTCTATCTCTGATCTCTCCTGAACTGTTATTGAGTGCGGACGAGAATTTAATTCTGGATTTTTCAAGAATTACCGAGTCATCAATAAGCCCTTTCTGCATGGTCATCACAAGGTCTCTTTTGACTCTGAGAGAATCGTTTATCTGCTGATCGTGCTCTTTTTTTGACCAGTCGTTCTTTTCTTTATTGATGATTGCCGCTTTTTTTGCCGAATTTTCCATTTCATCAAGATCTTTTCTTAAACTTTCCTTTTCATCATTTACGAGTTCAGCGGCTTTTACCACTTTGTCGTCAAGGGCTTCGCAAAGTACGAACAACTCATCTGTGTCAACAATTTTGCAGTTTGCATAATAGTTTGTTACAGCGGTTTCATAGGCGGAAATGTGATCTTTTAAAGGCACGAGCCGTCTTTTTGCGGAATTTCTTGCATTGCAATATATCTGAAGTTCGATCAGGACGCTTTTATCAAGTCCTTCCGATGGTTTTTCGCAGCCCCTTTCATCTTTTGAAAGTCCTTTTTCAAGGTCGGCGATCATTTTGCGGTCGGCAGTTATTTTTGCATTTTCTTTTTTGAGCGAACTCGCATAAACTGAAAAACATATTCCGGATAAGATCAGAACTGTTGCAATCCCTTTCAATTTTTTACTCCATCAAATCAGCGCATATATTTTAATGATAAGGGAAAAATAGACAATTTTTTGATGATTGTTAAAATTGACAAGTTTTTTTAGGAGTTGTCTATGATCTCAGTCATTCAGAGAGTGAAAAGCGGATCGGTTTCAGTTGATAAAAGTATCATTTCTTCAATAAATAAAGGGCTTTTAGTTCTTGCAGGAATTGAAAAAGGGGACACTGCGGCAGATCTTGAATACTCGGCAAAAAAAATAACGGAATTAAGGATATTTGAGGATGATGCAGGGAAAATGAACCTTTCAGTCATTGATGTAGGTGGAGAAATTCTTGCAGTAAGTCAGTTTACACTTTTAGGCAATGTGCAGAAAGGTCGCAGACCCGGATTTGACAACGCAATGCCGCCTGAAACTGCAAAGATCATGTTCGATGATTTTGTAAAAATGCTGTCACAAACAATATCAACAGTAAAAACAGGCAGTTTCGGCGCTCATATGGAGGTGTCACTTATTAATGATGGTCCAGTCACATTCGTCATAGATTCAAGAAAAAGAGTTTAGGAAAGTTTGATAAAAAACTGATTTAGCTTATTATTTCCAAGTTGTTTAAATCTTTTTCAGGAGGAGATCATGAGAATTTTTAATCAAACTCTTTATATCGCGGTGATTTGTGCCGCTCTGCTTTGTTCATGTTTAAAAAGTGAGTCGTCCGTTCCGGCATTTGATCGTGGCGGTACTGAGAAATCAAAGATCGGTGTCAGGGGCTTCGGCTCTGAAAATAATGAGCAAACCGCCCCTGAGGTTTCTGAACGCAGACTTGTGAAAGAGGGAAGTGTCGGTTTTCAGACTGATTCGATAACGGAAACAACTCCGAAGATCCGCCAGATGATAACTCAATATAAAGGGTTTATTTCTCGTGAAGATGCCTACAACTATACTGGAAGCAGAAGTTTTACTCTTATCGCCCGCATTCCTGTTGATTCGTTTGACAAGTTTATTGAAGAGCTTGAGCATATCGCAGGTTCTTTTGATTCGAGATCTATCGGAGTAAAGGACATCACGGCTCAGTTTGTTGACAGCGAAGCCCGTCTCAAAGCGAAAAAAGAGATTGAAAAGAACTATCTTGCCATTCTTGAAAAAGCGAAAACGATAAATGAGACACTTGCAGTCCAGAAACTGCTTGGCGAGATCCGCGGTGAAATTGAGTCTGTTGAAGGACAGCTCAAGCTAATGCAGGATCAGACGGCTTACAGCACACTCACAATTTCGTATTACGAACAGAAAGAATCGGTATTCTCATTCGTCAGAAACATCGTAAACGCATTGAAAGACGGATGGGTCGGATTCCTGCAAGTGCTCATCGCCGCAGCTTACGCCTGGGTCTTCATCGTCATAGTCGCAACATTTTTGATATTCAGAAAGCTGAGAAAAAATAGAAAGAAATAGAAGCAAATGTTAAGAAAAATCTTCAAACTCGATGAACCGCTTGGAAGAGCGGGATTTATTTCTGTTTCAGTAACCATTTCTTTGTTTTTTCTTTTAAGCTGATATATTTTCTGGTGAATAATCACGGTATTTAGAAAGTTTGATAAAATAACAGGTTTAGTTTATTATTCCACAGAGTTTTTATCAAAGGAGGATGTATGAAGCTTGATCAAATAAAGATTAAAGGGTTTAAATCTATAAAAGAAGCTGATATTGAACTCGGAGATTTGAATGTTCTTATCGGTGCAAACGGAGCCGGGAAAACCAACTTCATTTCTCTTTTTAAGCTGTTAAACAAGATGATAGAAGGCAACCTTCAAAAACATATCACCCAAGGAAGTGGTGCAGAAAACTTTCTTTTTTTCGGTTCAAAAACCACTGATCGAATAGAACTGTTTCTTAAATTTGCTAACAATGGATATGAAGCTAAATTTTATCAGGATAATTCCGACAGGCTTATATTTGAAGAAGAAAAGTGCTATTTTCAAGGACCGGAATATAAAAAACCATATAAAGAAGTAATTGGTACAAATCATTCAGAAACTGCATTGCTTGAAATTATGAAAATTCCTAAAATGACAGTAGGAAACCATGTTGTTAAAAATCTAAAGAGCTGGAAATATTACCATTTTCACGATACAAGTGATTCAGCCAAAGTGAAAAAGATGTGCCAGATAAATGATAATATGTATCTTCGGACTGATGCATCAAACCTTGCTGCGTTCCTTTATCTGATGCAGGAAAAACACCATGAAAATTATGAAGCGATCAGAGACACTGTCAGATTGGTCGCTCCATTTTTTGATAATTTCATTCTTCGCATTAACCCTTTTAATGAAGAAATGATCCGGCTTGAGTGGCGTGAAAAGGGCTCTGATTTTCCATTTCTTGCAAATCAGCTTTCGGACGGAACTTTGAGATTCATCTGTCTTGCTACAGTTCTTCTTCAACCTAAACCTCAACTTCCTTCCACAATAATTATTGACGAACCTGAGCTCGGGCTTCATCCTTATGCGATCAAAGTGCTTGCCTCTTTAATGAAATCGGCTTCAAAACACACACAGATAATAGTTTCAACTCAGTCAGTACCGCTTGTGAATGAATTTGAGCCGGAAAATTTAATAGTTGTCGATAAGATTGAAAATGCAAGTGTGTTTAAAAAAGTGACGAGCAAAGAGCTTTCAAGCTGGCTTGAGGAATATACTCTCGGCGAACTCTGGGAAAAGAATGTTCTCGGAGGCAGACCGCAATGATAAGAGTAAATGTCATAGCAGAAGGACAGACTGAAGAAACTTTTGTAAGAGATATTCTTGCTCCTGAATTTGGAACAAAAGAGATTTTTTTTACGGCAAGGTCTGTTGAAACTTCAAGAAGCAAATCAAGAATATATCGTGGCGGTTTACTTGATTATGAAAAAGCAAAAAAGGATATATTAAGATGGTTGAAGCAGGATAAAGAGGCAGTTGTAACTACCATGTTTGATTTGTATGCACTGCCCGATTCTTTTCCAGGGAAGAAGGAAAACAAAAAAATCATCGATCCTTACAAACTGGTTTCTATTCTTGAAGAACGGTTCTTTGAAGACATAAATTCTGAAACAGAGTGTGAAAAAAGATTCATTCCTTATATTCAACTGCATGAATTTGAAGGACTGCTGTTCTCAGATGTTGAAAAAATTCACGAAGTTATGAAAGTAAACAAAGATAAAAGATCTGAACTTGTTGAAATATCTGAAGAATTTAACAATCCAGAGCTGATCAATCAAGGATCAGACACAGCACCTTCAAAAAGACTTTCAAACCTTTATCCGGGTTATGATAAGATCACAAATGGAGCCATAATCGCTTCAAAAATAGGACTCAGTGAAATTCGCAGAAAATGCAGTCACTTTAATGAATGGCTTAGCAAAATAGAGAGTTTGTAATCTTTTTTTGGAGGGGATCATGAGAATTTTTTTAGCAGTTATGGTTTTTTTGTGTGCTTTCGCTCTTTCCGCCCGTGATTACGGCAAATGCAGTTTCAATTCCGACTGTAATCCGAATGTAAAGTGTAACAGCGGAGTATGTGCAGACGCAGCCGG
>JAGOEX010000159.1 GCA_017997475.1 bacterium | reverse complement strand
AACAGCAGATGAACAGAGCGATTTTGGCAAACTGCTTGAAAACATTATATTTATAGAGCTTATTAGACGCGGTTTCAAAGTGAAGACTTTAAAAACTGATAGTGGTGAAATTGATTTTGTCGCACGGATTGGAAATAAATTACATTATTATCAGGTTGCATATCTCATCGGAGAAAAAGGAAGTGCAGTTTATAATAGAGAGTTTGGTAATCTGATGAAAATCAAAGACCATTTTCCAAAAACTGTTCTGTCAATGGATGAGTTGCTCCATCAACCTGTTGAGGGAATAAACCATGAAAGCGTTGTGGAATTTTTGAAAAACCCATCTCTTTAAAACGGATATCTCCCCGCTTCCAAAAAACTTGAAAACTGAAATGTTATACTGTAACCTTGCGCGTATTTAACTGATGGAGGTAATTATGCTTTATAAAAGAATACTATTAAAATTAAGCGGCGAGGCACTCCTTGCACCTGATGGAAAACCGATAGATCAGAAATTTCTCAATTACCTTTCAAATGAGATAAAGCCGGTTTATGAAAACGGTGTCCAGATCGCGATCGTTGTCGGGGGAGGAAACATTTTCAGAGGTCTCAATGCAAATGCCGAAACCGGTCTTGACAGAGTCACCGGAGATTATATGGGGATGCTCGGAACAGTCATAAACAGTCTTGCACTTAAAGCGGCATTTGAAGCGGCAGGAATGCCTTCAAGAACCATGACGGCGATCGAGATCGACAAAGTTGCTGAACCTTTCATCAGAGGCCGTGCTTTAAGACACCTCGAAAAAGGCCGCATCGTGATATTCGGTGCCGGGACAGGCAACCCGTACTTTACAACCGATACAGCAGCGGCACTCAGAGCTGCTGAAATAGGAGCCGAAGTGCTTTTAAAGGCGACAAAGGTCGACGGTCTTTACGACAAGGACCCGAACAAGTACAAAGATGCCGTCTTTATCAAGAGAACGACCTATCAGGAAGCAATAGAAAAAAAACTCAGGGTTATGGATATGACCGCTCTTTCGCTTTGCGAAGAGAACGGGCTTCCCGTTAAAATTGTCAATATATTCGAAAAAGGCAATATTTTCAAAGCACTTACAGACGACAAAACCGGCAGTATGGTGACAAACTGAAATAATATTTGGAGGTTAACATGTTCGAGCAGAAAGCTTTTTTTGATGACCTTAAAGACAAGTTCGACAAATCGATCGATGCCTACAAAACCGAGATAGCTCAGTACAGAACAGGGAAAGCTACTCCCAAACTCCTTGACGGCATTTTTGTTGACTATTACGGGGCAAGAACACCTCTTAATCAGATGGCGTCAGTAACTACTCCCGATGCACGGCTCATACTGGTCCAACCTTACGACAGATCTGTTCTCAAAGGTGTTGAGACTGCGATCAGAAACGCAAATCTGGGATTCAATCCGGTAAATGACGGTGCTAACATAAAAGTTCCTGTTCCTTCACTCACAGAGGAAAGAAGAAAGGACCTTGTAAAACAGCTCCATCAGCTTACTGAAAAATACAGAGTAAGTATGAGAAATCTCAGAAGGGATGCCCTTGCTGAAATAAAAAGAGCTGAGAAAGATAAAGAGATAACCGAAGACGAAGAGAAGAAATTCTCTGATAAAGTTCAGAAGGATCTCAATGATTTCATTAAGAAACTTGATGATATAGCAAAAGTCAAAGAGAACGACATTATTGAACTTTAACCGGAGAGAAGAATGTCAGAATATGTTCTTGGAATAGACCTCGGAACTTCAACGACAACAGTTTCCATAGTTAAGGATGGTATGGCCACTGTTATTCCGATAGAAGGAGAAGAGGAAGGGAAGATAATGCCTTCAGTTGTCTCTTTTCTTAATGAAGGGAAGAATATTCTCGTCGGGAAAAAAGCCAAGGACAGAAGACATTTAAACCCGATAAACACCATCTACAGTATAAAAAGAATAATCGGTCGCAAGTACAGTCATCCTGAAACGATCAAATATGCGAAGAAGTTCCCCTACAAGGTTGTCGGGGGGAAAAACGATTCTGTTGAAATAGAGATCTTCGGCAAAAGGGTCACTCCTCAGATGATCTCATCGCTGGTTTTGAGAAAGGCAAAAAAAGCGGCAACCGATTATCTCGGATTTGAAGTGAGTGATGCCGTCATAACAGTTCCTGCAAATTATAACGAGGCACAGAGAAGAGCGACACAGGATGCAGGCAAACTGGCCGGGCTCAATGTCCTGAGAATAATCAATGAACCTACTGCGGCGGCACTTGCATACGGATTCGGCAACAATCTTAACGAGAAGATCGCCGTTTTCGACTTTGGCGGTGGAACTTTTGATATCACAGTACTTGAAGTTAAAGACAACTTTTTTGAAGTTCTTTCAACTGCCGGCGACAGTTTCCTCGGTGGTGACGACATAGACGCGGCACTTGTACAGTTCATGGTCGTTGACATTGAGGCAAACTATAACATCAGCATGGATATGAACAATGAAATGATGACAATTCTTCTTGCTGAAGCGGAAAGAATAAAGATTTCGCTTTCCACTCAGGATAAGATCAAGGTCATGATCAAGAACATGATACCGCTTGGTGAAAAAAAATATGCCGATTATGAAAGGATAATTGACCGTAAACTTTTTCAAGAGATCATTTCACCCATAATCCAGAGAACATTTGATATAACTGCGAATGCGATCGAGAACGCTCATGTTGAAAAGAATCAGATCGATGCCGTAATTCTTGTCGGCGGCTCAACAAAAATACCGTATGTACAGGAAAAAGTTACTGAATTTTTTGGACAGCCCCCTTATTTCGGAATAGAGACCGTCCTTGTAATCTCAATGGGTGCCAGCATTCTCGGTCACACACTGATAAGCGGTTACAGTGAAGCGGCTCCGGTACTTCTGGATGTAATTCCCCTTTCCGTGGGTGTCGGAACCGTAGGCGACTACATTGAAATAATAATTGAAAAGAACGAGCCCCTTCCGATTGAGCGGACAAGTGTTTTTACAAACGCAACCGACGATCAGACAGCAGTAAGAATAGAAATATTCCAGGGAGATGCCAGGAACAAGAGTGAATCCCATTTGATGGGGGATCTCGTTCTTTCTGACTTGAGAAAGGCAAAAAGAGGCGAACTGAAAATCGAAGTTAAGTTCGAGGTTGACACTAACGGAGTTCTTAACATCAGCGCTGTCGATCTTGAGACAGGAAAAATTCAGAAGATTTCATTAAACATACTTGGTTTGGAGTAACTGATGAAAGCAAAGATCATTATTTGCATGAAAGACGAGAAGTATTTAAGATCACTAGAGAAATTCATTGTATCCAAGGTGAAGGACTGTGAATGCACAGGAGTTCTTGAAATAAAAGAACTTTCCGGGCTGGATCTATCTTCCTATACTCTTATGATAGTTTCGAGTCTTCTTTCGGAAGGGGTCTGGCTGAAAGCCCTGCCTGTAATAAGAAAAGTTCAGAACTTCATTCTTCTTGGTGTCAACGAAGGTCCTGAAGTGACTGATGCTATAGCTTTGAAATACGGTGCGGCCGCTTTTTTCAAACTTCCACTTAACAGCGATTCTCTTCTAAATGCAGTAAACGACATCATTGAAAGAGCCGAACGAAAAGCCAAAGTTCCTGATATCATTACAAAAGATTTTATCGACTCGATAACTGATTTTTTTACAAATATGGACAGCATGAATTACTACCAGTTGTTCGGCATAGAAAGAACCTGCTCTGTTGCCGATATGAAGAAAAAATATATATCGGTTGCCAGAAAATTTCATCCTGACAAGTTCAGAAATGTTCCAGCAGAAATAAAAACCATGGTCTATGAAATAACAAAAAGGGCAAACGAGGCATATTCTGTTCTCTCACATCCGAATAGAAAAGTGATCTATGACAAGATGCTTACTGAAAATCCGGATATCAAAAGATTCGATTTCAGAAACAAGGTCGCCTACAAGGAAAATCCCGAAGATGCTGTTCAGAACGATCAGGCAAGAAGATTCGCGGTGCTGGCTAAAAAAGCGATGGACGGCGGGGATTTCAGATCTGCGATAACACAGCTTAAGATGGCAATGTCAATGGAAAAGAACAACAGTTATCTCATAAAGCTTATGGAAGAGGCGACACAGAAAGTTGCACCTAAACCTGAAAAATCTGAATAATTAAAGGTTACTGTTAAAATGACTGAAAATTTTCTCAAAGATAACGGTCTTACTAAGGAACGACTTCCTCAGCATGTTGCAATAATCATGGACGGCAACGGACGATGGGCAAAGAAGCGTCTTATGAACCGTCTTAAGGGACACCGCGAAGGGGCTGACAGTGTTGACAGGATAACTTCATTCTGCCGCAAAGCAGGGATAGAATATCTCACTCTTTACGCGTTTTCCACAGAGAACTGGAACCGTCCGGTTGAAGAAGTGGGCGGACTTATGGATATACTTGATGAGTTTCTGAACAAAAAAAGGGAGACACTTCTTAAAAACAACATAAGGTTCAATGTTATCGGCGACTTATCAAGATTTCCTGAAAATATAACAAAGACAATAAAATCACTTATGAATGAAACCGCACTTAATGATCCGGTGATGACAATGACTCTGTGCTTAAGTTACGGATCCCGTTTTGAGATCATTTCAGCCGCAAAAAAGATCGCACAGGAAGTTCTTTCAGGAAATGTCAGATTAGAGGATATTGATGAAAAAATGTTTGGCGATTCCCTTTTTACCTGGGATATTCCTGATCCTGACCTCGTAATAAGAACAAGCGGAGAAAAGCGGCTTTCAAATTATCTTTTATGGCAGTCGGCATATTCAGAATTTTATTTTACAGATGTTTTCTGGCCCGATTTCAAAGAACCGGAATTCATTAAAGCCCTTGTTGACTATGCTTCGAGGGAGAGAAGATTCGGAAAAACAGCTGAACAATTGAAAAAGAGGTGAAAATGCTAAAAGACTGGAAACGATATGCCACAGGGCTTTCACTTATGCCCATTGTGCTGGGGATCGTCTATCTTCTTCCTGACAATTTCTTTCTTTATCTGATACTTATTGTTGCCTTTTTCACATTTTCCGAATATCTGACAATGTTCAATGAAAGGAAACAACCTTTTTTCATTCTTATTGCTGTCATAATGATGTTCATGATCGAATCTATAAGCGGAATGAGCGCGCTGATGAAACTTTCCAGCATAACTTTCGGTGAGGTCGACGGATTGTTCCGTCCTCTGAAACAGTTCTTTCTTGCCATTTTCTGTTCGGCAGTTCTGATACCGGTCTTTTCACTTTACGGAAAAGATGCAATAGAAATAAAATTCAAAAGAATGCTGATATATTTCTTCGGCTTTTTCTATTTCGGCATGACATTCGGGCTTTTCCCGCTGATCCGCAATTACGGAACTCACCACCACTGGCTTACATTCGCCCTCGTAACCCCATGGATCTGCGATACAGCCGCATATTTCGGAGGGAGATTTTTCGGAAAACACAAATTTGCTCCGGCCATTTCACCGAAAAAGACATGGGAAGGTGCAATTTCCGGAACACTGTTCTCAATGATTACAGGACTGATCTTTAATTTCACTCTTTTAAGAAATGAAAACCTGTTTTTTATTCTTGCAGTATCATTTTTTATCGGGACACTCGGACAGCTCGGTGATCTTGTTGAATCGCTCATAAAAAGAGGAGCAAGCGTTAAAGATTCGGGAACTCTTTTCCCGGGTCACGGCGGACTTTTTGACAGAACCGATTCCCTTGTTGTTTCTGTAGCTGTTGTGTTCATCGCATTTCTTGTGAAAAATTATGTGTCCTGAAAAAATAGTAATATTCGGAATAACCGGATCAATCGGCACAAATTCAGAAAAGATAATTTCAGCTTTTCCTGACAGATTTGAACTTATCGGTGCCAGTGCAGGAAACAATATTGAATTACTTAACACCATCATTAAAAGACACCCCTCCGTCGAAGCTGTTGCAATAGCTTCCGGAAATGATCACAGCAAAATCTCAGATTTTCACGGAACTGTTTATTCAGGTGAAGAGGAACTTATCCGGCTTCTTGACCTCAAGCCGGATAAAATTGTAATGGCGCTTCCTGGGAAACAGGGGTGGAAAATAACCGTAGAAGCGGTAAAAAGAAATATTCCAGTCTGCCTTGCAAACAAAGAATCTCTAGTAATTGCAGGGTTTTATCTTGGAAACAAGGTGACATCCGACAGGTCAATGATCATTCCGATAGACAGTGAACATGCCGCATTGATGCAACTTTTAGAGAA
>JAGOEX010000007.1 GCA_017997475.1 bacterium | reverse complement strand
GTATCAATGTCATAAAAATATATGAATCCGGACCTTACAGCGGCAATTAAAGTGCCCTGCTGAGAGTCGGCAAGCAAAGCCGATTCACTGTCATAACGGCGGGCTTTAACACATTTGGAAAGAATACAGACTGAATCAAAGCAACAGTCAACGCCTCCATCACAATTTTCTCCTTCCGGGGCACAAATCCAGTTTTCACCGAAAATTTCACAATCATCACCACTCCACCCGGGATAACACGCACAATTTTCATCAATAATTTCAGTTGCACAGGAGCATTTTCCATCACCTTCGAGCCCGTCATTGCAGACTTCATTCTTTTTGCAGTCACACGGCTTACAGTTATTTCCGAAATAACCTCTCTGGCAGTCATCACATTTCGGTCCGAACCACCCTTTATCACAGGAGCAGTAATATCTTCTTTTGTCAGTGCGCCATATATCGATCTCTATGCAGACAGATTTATTCTTAAAATTACAAGGGTTTGGATCACACAGATTTTTTACAGCATCGGCATCACTGTCTTCGTCGTCTGTTTCTGAATATATATCAGCCGTTTCATCCGGCTGTTCCGACTCGTTGTACTCATTGTCCGCTTCGTCTGCATCTTGCTGATTCTCTTCATATTTCTCATTTTCGACAAAATCGTTGTCATATATATCCGTGTCATTTTCATCATTTTCCCCGACTTTTGATGATTCGCAACCGGCAAAAAGAACAAACGGAATAATAAATAAAAATATCCGGCGACTCGTAAACATAATAACTCCTCCGATAAAATGTGCCTGCCGCACTTTTATCATAAACTTTAAATAAATTCAAATATATTAGATATTATTACAATAATGTAACCTTAATAATTCTTGCTTAATAATACCTTTTGTGTTACATTCGGTCGCTTTATTTTTGGTAACCTTGAAAAATGGAGGCGACTTTGAACGCTAATGTATTGAAATTACTGGGGGATTTGGCAACCGGCCAGGCGGCTGGAGCAGGTGGCGGAGCGGCAGGTATTTTAAATATGCTCCTCCCGTTTATACTCATTTTCGGAATTTTCTATTTTCTGGTAATCCTTCCCCAGAAAAAACAGCAGAAAAAACATGTTGAAATGCTTAATCAGCTTCAGAAAGGCGATATGGTTCTCATGAACTGCGGAATAAAAGGAAGGATCTCGGAGATAAGGAACAACGACATCAAGCTTGAAATATCTCCGAAAGTAATAATTACCATTCAGAAAGGTGTAATTTCGGGCAGGATCACTGCAACCGAAGAGGAAGAAAAAGAAAACTGAAAAATAATGGAGATTGGTTGTTATGGAAAGAAACTGGTTGGCAAGAGCAATTTTCACTCTGGCACTTATCATTGTGGCTGTTGTTATGCTTATTCCCTCATTAGTGGATCAGGAAAAAAATCCCTGGGTTTCAAAGATAAATGAAGGAATAAGTCTCGGTCTGGACCTCAAGGGAGGCATACATTTCGTTCTCAGCGTTGACACTGAGAAAGCCGTTCAGGACAGAATTGACAGAAGAACAGATGAGATCAGGATGCGTCTTGAAGAAGAGTCACTCGCTTTTGAATCTGTTACTGTTGAGCCGGAAAATTATTCAATTATTATAAAGATCACTGAAAATACCGACAAGGACAAATTCAGGGATAAAATAATCGATTTTTTTAACGACTTCAGAAAAACTTCAACAGACGGTAATATTCACACAATGAAAATGCGCGACGATATGATCGCACAGATAAAGGAAAGTTCCGTTGAACAGGCGCTTGAAACTCTCCGCTCAAGAATTGACGAACTGGGACTGAAAGAACCTATCGTTGCAAGACAGGGTGAAAATGCGATACTTATTCAGCTTCCCGGATACAAAGATGTTGAACGGGCAAGAAGCATTATCGGTCAGACTGCCCAGCTTGAGTTCAAGATCGTTGCGGAAGACATGGATCCGCTTGGCGAATATACCGGTGAAGTGCCCGAAGGCATAACACTTGTTCAGGGCAGAGGCACAAGCTCAGACGGAGCAGTGCTTCCATATAAATACGCAACCGGTAAAGACCGTATCGCGCTGAGAGCATTCCTTAAAGACAAAGCACCTGAAGGGACAGAGTTCCTCCTTGAAGAAAATGTATTCCCAAATGGTGAAAAGGAATATCAGTCCTATCTGCTCTACAGACAGGCCTATATTACTGGAGACATGCTCACAGACGCAAGGGTTTCCATAGATGGACAGAAGAACAGACCTTATGTAAGCATGACTTTTGACAAAAACGGTGCCAGGATATTTGCTGAAGTTACAGGCAAGTATATCAAAAGAAAAATGGCGATAGTCCTTGATGAAAAAGTGAACAGTGCGCCTGTCATCCAGTCAAAAATAGAAGGCGGCAGTGCAATGATTACCCTCAATTCCATGGGAGATTACAATACCGTTTTTGAGGAGGCGAAAGACCTTGCACTTGTTCTGAGAGCCGGCTCGCTCCCTGCACCTGTCACATTTGAAGAGAACAGAATTGTCGGACCGAGCTTGGGACACGACTCGATCGAAGCAGGAAAGCTTTCTGTTATTATAGGATTCCTTGCCGTTGTAATATTTATGATAATTTATTATGGACTGGCAGGCATCGTTGCAAACACAGCTCTTTTTCTGAACATCCTTTTCATAATGGCGGGCATGGCTGCTTTCGGTGCGACACTAACCTTCCCCGGAATCGCAGGTATAGTCCTTACGATCGGTATGGCAGTTGACGCCAATGTCATCATTTTTGAAAGGATCAAAGAGGAACTGCGTCTGGGAAGATCTCTCGCTGATGCTATTTCAACAGGTTATGACAAGGCATGGTCAGCAATACTTGACGCCAATGTCACAACAGCGATATCGGCTTTCATTCTCTGGGAATTCGGAACAGGTCCGATCAAGGGTTTCGCTATAACTCTTCTTATCGGTATCCTTTCCAGCATGTTCACTGCCATATATGTGACCAGAGTTATTTTCAACTATATGATGAAGGCAGGGCTCAAAAGATTCTCGTACAGAGATAAGAACTGATTGATGGAGACAAAAATGACAATATCAAATAGAAACATAGATTTCATAGGAAAATTCAAGCTTTTCGGAACAATATCCGCTGTTGCAGTAACCTTAAGCTTGATCGTGTTTTTTGCAATGGGTCTCAACTACGGAGTCGATTTTGCCGGCGGAACCGAAATTCAGATCAAGGTTGACGGCATGAACAATCAAGAACTCAGAACTATCGCAAGTGAGTTCGGAAGTGTTGATATACAGGAGTTCGAAGGGAGAGATAATGAGTTTCTTCTCAGATTTCTCAACATCTCAACGGTTGATGATGCTACAATAAACAGTTTTATTGAAGAAATAAAAAACGAATTTTCCGCCGCGAAAATGACAAAAGAACATTTTGACTCTCAGGTTGGTGATAGAGTTGAGGTGTGGTTTGAGAATGAAATAGACATTGAAAAACTTTCCGCAATGGGACTCAGTCACAAGATCCCGGCAACAGGAAAGATCGAATACAAAAAAGTCGGCGAAAGACACATTTACAGGATTATGCTTGAAGGTCTTACCACGAAAATTCTTTCATCAATAAAAGAGAAGTCAGGCAAAGAACCTGAACTGATGAGAGTCGAGCTGGTCGGACCCAAAGTCGGAGAAAAACTCAGATTTTCAGCTTTCCAGGCAATACTTTATTCTCTTATTGCCATTCTTATATACATCGCAATAAGATTCAATTTCCAGTTTGCTCCGGGTGCGGTAGTTTCGCTTGCACACGATGTAATGATAACACTCGGTATTTTTTCTGTATTCAGAATACCGTTTGATCTGACAATTGTTGCCGCACTGCTTACAATAGTCGGATACTCTCTTAACGATACGATCGTCATCTATGACAGAATAAGAGAGAACTGGAACAATCCTAAAAAAGGGGCAAGTGTTGTTGAGAAGATCAACACCAGTATAAATGAAACTCTTTCCAGAACACTGCTCACTTCAATAACAACACTTATCGTCCTTGTTGCTCTTCTTGTTTTCGGCGGCGGAACGATAAGCGGTTTTGCTCTTGCTATGACAATGGGCGTAGTTGTCGGAACATATTCATCAATCTTCATTGCATCTCCTGTAACCGTTCTCATTGAAAAATATATGGGAAAGGAGAAAACAGCATAGATGAAAGAAAAATGGCAGATACTGAGGCCTGATAGACAGAAAGTTGATAACCTTTCGAAAACACTGGGTATTTCAAAAACCGTAGCTACTGTTCTTGTAAACAGGAAAATTGACGGTGTTGAATCAGCATCCCTTTTCCTTCAATCAAAGATAAAAAGCCTGCCGGATCCTTTTCTTTTGAAAGATTCGGAACAAGCTGCAGTAATAATAACAGAATACATAAAGCAGAAAAAAAAGATCGTCATTTACGGCGACTACGATGTTGACGGGATCACTTCGACTCTGATAATGTACCAGTTCCTTACCCATGTCGGCGCCAGGGTCGATCACTATATTCCGCATCGTCTTGAGGATGGATACGGACTGAACACATATACACTTGAAGAGATAGCAACTAACGGTGGCGAACTTGTCATCACAGTTGACTGCGGCATAACAAGTGTCGATGAAGTGAAATATGCAAAAGATCTCGGGCTTGAAACCATAATTATTGACCATCACCATGTCGGCGAAGAAATACCGCCGGCTGTTGCTATAGTCAATCCGCATCAGCATGACTGCCCTTATCCATTCAAAGAAATGGCTGCTGTTGGTGTCGCATTTTCTTTTCTGATGGTTTTAAAGAAAGTTGTTGAAAAAGATGGTTTTTTCAAAGGAGCACTGCCCAATCTTGCTGAATATCTCGATATCGTCGCAATGGGAACTGTGGCTGACATGGTGCCACTTCTAGATTCGAACAGGATCTTTGTCAAGCACGGTCTGACCCAGATGCAGAAAAACAAAAGACCGGGACTTCTTGCCCTTGCAAATGTATGCGGACTGAAAAATCTAAAAGAGATCACTCCCGCCGTAATAAGTTATAAAATGGCTCCCCGGCTCAATGCGGCGGGTAGGATCGGAAATGCCATAAAGGGTCTTGAACTCATTGAATGCACCGATTATGAATCCGCTTATAAAATGGCGGAAGAGCTTAATCTGACAAATGAATACCGTCAGCAGCTGGAAGCTGAAATATTCGAACAGGCAATGTCAAAGGTTGAGAACAGTGATATTATCGATACAAAAAGTGCTATAATTCTCTACTCTGAAAAATGGCATCCCGGAGTAATCGGCATCGTTGCTTCCCGTCTAGTTGAGAAATACTATAAGCCAACGATCATGATCTCGGTTGAAGACGGAATCGGTCGCGGAAGTGCAAGAAGCATACCTCAGCTGCATATTTATAACATACTCAAAGAACTCAGCAGCTACCTCGTACAGTACGGCGGTCACAAATATGCTGCCGGTCTCACTATAAAAGAATCAAACATTGAAGAGTTCATTGAAAGATTCAACGGTATGGTCGATACTGCTCTTGCTCAGGAAACCTATAGCCAGTCAACCGATATTGATGCTGAACTTCCGCTGAAAGAACTTACACCCGATCTTATTGTGGCCCTTTCAAAACTTGAACCGTTCGGAATGAACAATCAGGAACCTAATTTTCTGGCAACAAATGTGCAGATCATAAAGCAGAGTGTCATCAACCGGAGTCATCTTCACTGGAAACTTGGTGTGGCTGATTCAACAATGACATTCAACTCGATCGGTTTCGGACTTCTTAATGAAAAGGACTCACCGAACACTGGCGACCTTATCGACATTATATATTTCCCCAGGATAAATACTTATGGCGGGAATATTACTCTTCAGTTATATATCAAGGATTTCGTATTTTCTGAAAAAAAGGATTGATCAATCTTCCCTTGTTCTGAACACGAGGAACATTCCGAATACCATGGCAATGATTACTGCTAAAGGACCTTCCGTTTCTTCAACGACGGTTAAGGAACACCCTCCTTTCTTGCCCGGCTCATCAGTCACACATGTATTAGGATCGGCATCATCGCATAAATATTTGAATTCCTTGGATGAAACAGGAAGTTCAGCAATTTCTCTATCTTCAGTCAGACTGACCTTGCTGATCGTAATCTTGGCTTTGTCACCTTCTTTCATCTTGAATCCGCACTTGAAAAGAAGGTATTTCTGCTCATCTTTACTGTAAGAAAGAATGCTGTCCAGAGAACTGATCGTAAAAGATGTTGGATTTTCGAACTCAGTTATCTTCTGGATAAGAGTGTCTTCGGGATCGTGTTCACCGTTACCGTTATCATCAAGTATCAGTGTCACTGATTCGATCCCCTCACCGAATCTTGCAAAACCTGTGCTTGATTTTATGAAGATCGATTTTATCGCATCACCGCCCTCCATGGATTTTGTTCTGACCTGAAGAACCGGGTTATCCTTGTTCATTTCTTTAAAAGAAGGAACCTGCGGGTCGTTTTCGCCTTTTGTAAATATGAAACCTTCCGGTGGCTCGAACCTGAATGTCGCGAATTCAAAACCCTCTCCGGAAACGACAGGTTCACCTGAATCGCTGATCCTTATTGCCTCCTTGTTCTGTATTTCAGCATAAAAACTGCCTGCTATACCTGATGTTATATTGGTTGAAACATCTGCAACAATTATGAAGTTGTTCTTTATTCCCGAAGCTACCGCCCTCTTGCCTGTATCAATGATATCAAACTGTGCATAATTATCTCCGGTCAGCGCATTTGTTTTTGCAAGCTCTGTCTTCGAATCTGAATATGCTCCGTTCCCGTTGTCATCGGCAATGAGTCTGATGTTGGATATTTTAACATCTGAATCGTATGTAAATCTCACCGCTACACCTTCAAGATCATAAGTTTTCCCGGTGTCACCTTCAGATATGAGATAAAACTGTCCGACAACAAGATCCTTCTTGGGTGAAGGGATTATTATCGTTGTTGATGAATCAGGAGAGTTTAAACCTTCTCCAAATGACACCTGAGCATCTTTTGTTTTATCTTTGGGCTCCTCAACGCATTGATTATCAATGCACTTTTTACCGTCCTTGCAGTCCTTGTCTTCTTCACAGTAATCATCCGTACCTTGTCCCACGCCGCCGCACTGAGCTTTCGGGGGAAGACTGCATTCTGTAACAGCGGGACAAGTGCCGTTCTTAAGACGCAGCGCGATGTTGCTGTTTGTGCTGTAAGGAAGTTTACCTGCATCTGTGATTATTGCACTGTTCCTTATTGTTTCATGTTTAGGAAGACCGGCTTTCGGTCTTACAACAAATCTTATCATGACTGTGTCGGGACAATCCATTGTGGTTTTATCGCAGTAACCCATGAGATCAGAAACCTGCTTTGCTGTCGCGAACGGAAAATTTCCGTCAACATCATCAACGGCTTTCCAGTCAGTTCCCAGGCCATCCTTAAAAACTGTTGCTATTTCCGTTGTCCCCTTTTCATATTCGACATTTGAAGGAAGTGTGTCCTGAACCGTTACATTTTCAGCAAGATTTTCTCCCCAGTTCTGCACTTTAATGAGATAGTAAAAAGGTCTGTCAAAACATACTGCATCCGGCTCAGTTGAACATGAACAGTAGTTTTTCTCCCTTCCGTCCGGTGTGTCAGGATTTGCCGGTATGTCAAATTTGGGTGCCTTCGTATCAACACTGACAACAAGAAGATTGGTATAAACCTGATCCTGATTTGCGCCTATTTTAAGGGAGAACATCGTGTCCCCTTTCTTCAGATGCTGATCGAAAGGAAATTCCTTCGCCTTCAAAAGGAAAGTGTCGGCATCTATAGCATATTCAAGTTTAGTCGGATCAGGACTGTTCGGGTCGCCTCCCACACAGACAGGCATCTCATCTTCCCATCCGAAAATGGATGAAATGGAGTTGTAAACCTCAGTATAGGCAAGCGGTGTATATTTTGCAGGATTACAGTTATTCCAGAGAAGATCAAAATTGGGATTTGACTGACCGCTTATCGCAAGTGCCTCAGGAGGAGCTGGCTGAAATGTATCTGTCGTTGCACTGGCAAGACCCGGGTCTCCTTCTGCAAGAACCATCGTCATTCTTACTTCAGCTTCGTTGGGAAGCTCAAAACCGCTCACATCAATATATGCCTCCTGAAAACGGTATGCTTCAAGTCCGTTATAGAAATATATTTTCTTGGGGCTTATCCTTTCTGAAGTATAAACAAAAACAAGAGCCCATGCTCCAACCATGCCGCTTGTTGTAAGATATGCCTGCGCTCTCGTGCAATTCATCCCCTTGACATTATAGCTGCCGTAAAGGGCTTCTCCGGTCTGAGTAATATCATTTAATGCACCAAGTTCGATTATCTGCTGCATGAATTCAGTCACATCAACTCTGTATGTGAAAATCCCTGTGCTGTCGGATGGTTCGCTTATCGCTTCATAATCAAACGAAGGAGGGGTAAAAAGATTTCCTGAAACACTTGATGTCACCTCAGTTGAAAGTGTCACTTCAGAAGGTTTGCTTTCGTTTGTGAATGTAAGCGTTACAGAGTTGTCTGTCGGACCGTTATACTGAGATGGATCCTGTGCTGCGATCCAGATGAGAAACGCCCTGTCAATGTTCGTGTCAGGCGGAACATGCGCAGAAGTTAAAGTAAATGTGGAGCCGACATTAATATCAATGCAGGAATCTGCCTGCGGGTTGCCGGGAGTTGTTGTCACTTCTCCTGTCACCTGTGCTATCAGTGACTTGAACATCACAAAATAATCCCACGCACCCTCTTCCCATTTCAGTTCCTGACCGTTAGTCTGGGACACATTCGGTCCTATGACAGCGCTCAGGAAAAAAGGGAACAGAGCGATCATAACCATAAAAATCCTTTTCATGAAGCTTCCTCCGGTAAAATTTACAAAACCAACATCTTTATGATTATAGATACGATCATTTAATATGTCAAATTGAACTCCCGGCATAATAGTTGGAATAGTTGGGGTCAGTTATTCCCTTTAAAGTCAAGAAGTATTATATTCAGAAATGACTTACATGGGAATAAATTCTTAACAGGACAGGTTATTAATATCAGTAAATAAACGGAAACACCCTTTTTCTGGTTGATGGGTATTTTTCGCCGAAGGTTTCTCTATACCATTTTCTGTGTTTGTGTGCTCTGGGGACGAGATTTGCCATTGTGAATACCATGAATGCAAGTCCGGGAAGAGACCATGTGAGGATGGCATAACCTGTCCATTCCATTATTTCGCCAAGATAATTGGGGCTTGCGACAAATTTGTGCATCCCTTTTTCAGGCAGGTGGTATCCGGGACCTTTTTCGGCTCGAAGTGCTCTGACTACATGGTCTGAGTGGATGTTTATGACCATACCTGAGAAAAAGATAACCGTTCCGATGATGAATCTGGGGTCAAAAAACCATGAAAGATCGTAGTCGGCAAGGTGAAAAAGATAGTATCCATTCAGAAATCCGTTCATGCTGTTGAACATTATGGAAAAGATCATGATGAGAACCGGCATGTTCTCTTCACCTTTGATGAGAAAGGGATAAATAAATGTTCTCTGAAGATAGTGAACCATCCATATTGTGAGCATGACTACCGGAACTGCTTCCGGCTTTCCTGTAAACAGAAAATAAAGCGGGATGAAAACAACAGGGGACTCCATCACCATCCAGCCGATCCTGGGATTTATCGCAGGGCCCCATTTCTTTCCGCCGTGACGGCCGTAACCCGCTGTCACAAAATAAAGCGATACAAAAACAAACACTGCACTGATAAACTGTGCGGCAAGGAGCAGATCATAAACAGTTTTCATTTCCCCCTCCTATTTTTTCTTTCGTGGAAGCGACATCGGCTCAATATTTTTGTTTTCAAAGTTAAATATCAGAATTCTTTTGTACATCCCGAGAACATTGAGATTCACTTTGGTGTAACCGCTTGTAAAATGGAAATAATCTCCAAAATCTTTCGCCTGATATTTGACATAGAGATCGCTCACTCCAAATCTTGATTTTCCCGAAGTACCTTCATTTTGTATAAGTTCGAGATTGTCAACTGTAACCCATAGAAACCCCTTGAAATGTTCGTCTTTGGGCTTCCTGGGAGTCGCCTTTATTTTATAACAAAGCTTCCCTTTCACTTTTTCAACTGCCGCAAGTTCCCGGATATATTCCTTTTCTCCGTTCTTATCAAAGTGGGGAATCCCCGGTTTTGATTCTCTCGGATCATATTTTGACGGGTCTTTCTTTTCACCGTTTACAGTATATTCAAGCACTTCATATTTAAGGTCTTCATAAAAGTCATCCCATCTGACATAAACAACTTTTTCAGTTTCGATCAACTCGTTGGTCTTTGGATGCCGCCACTCAACTGTCACATGTCTTGTGCTTTTGACCCCGGCATATTTTTCATACATGTTCTTTGAATATTTTTCAGTAATTGCGTCAATTACCTTTTTTGAAAGTTCCGGCGTTATCACCATCCCTTCAGTAACATTTTCAGTTGCGTGAATTAACGGAAAAACAAAGAAAATAATTACAAAAAGAAAACCGGAAAACAGGTATTTCATTACAATCCCTCCACAAAAAACAGCAACAAATCTTTAGACCGTCGCTCTATATCACAGGTTTCATAATTGAACAAATATTTGTTGAGAAAATATAATAAAAGATATACAATGGTTGACCTAATCCGGACTGGAAGGTAGAAATTTTGAATTGGGGAGATTCTGTTTGAAACTGGAAAAGGGAACCACGCTTCTTGAACGATTTGAACTGACAAGAAAACTGGGAAATACCGCTTTCGGAGATGTGTGGCTCGCAGAGGATGCAAAAAAAGGGTCACAGGTAACTTTAAAGATCATCAGCTCAAAATATTTCAACAAAAAGACAGATCTTAAAAAGCTGAAGAACGAATTTCGCTCATTTTCGCAGATAAAATGCAAGCACATTTCGGAAGTATACGAGATCTTTGATGAAAAAGGTCTTCTGTTTTATTGTGCCGAATATGTCGAAGGATCAAAAATATCCGAATTCAGGGGCGAACATCCTTCCGTCCTTATCCCTTTTTTCATGGACATATCAAAGGCATTGCTCGAACTTCACAAATACGGAATAGTCCATGGAGGGATAAAACCGGGCGATATCATAATAAAATCAGACCGTTCAGTAAAACTGGTCGACATAGGGGTGCTTTCTTCTTTTGAGAACAGGAACCCTCAGATCAGAAAAGTTTTCAACTACACCGCTCCTGAAATAATCAACGGCAAGGCCTTCGACTGGCGGGCCGACCTTTATTCGCTGGGCGTCATAATGTATGAGATACTTTACACAAAACTTCCATGGGTGGCGCCGCCGTTCCTGGACAACAGTGAAGAAATCTCGATTGAAATATCGTTCCCGAAGAACAGCTCTCCTCAGATAAACGGGGTTATAAAAAAACTCCTTTCCATCGAGCCGGACAGCCGGTTTAAAGATGCATCTGAGCTTATCAGTTCTCTTGAGCATATATTTGCGGGAACTGCAAAAAAAGCAGGACATTCAGCCAATGTAAAAGGTGTTTTGAAAATAAAGGAGACCGAATTCATCTCCCGCCGTATTGAAATGACCACTTTGATGGAAATGCTGGATAATTTTGAAGCCACATCAATAGACAGCTCGGTAATAATAGAAAGTCCGGGGGGAGCAGGGAGAACAAGATTTTTAAGGGAATTTGAAAAAAGGATCTCTTCCAGAAATCTTAATGCCCTTTTTTTCAGTGCAAGTCAGTCACAGAACCTCGCAACTGATATTGTTGACACCATCTGGGAATCACTTGACAGGGAATACCGTCTTCAGCTCTCACTCAAGTGGAGAGGGACGGTTCTTCTCTACTTTCCTCATTTCAAGTCATACGGTGAATTTAAGAACTGCCCTGATTCAAAGCATCTTCCGCTCGCAAACGAAGATTTCTACCGCCTTGCGTCATTAGTCCGCGATTTCATTAAAATGGGAACAAGGAACAGACCGATAGTAATGCTTCTTGACAACTTTGACCATGTTGACAAAAGATCTCTCCGTCTGATACAGGAAATATCGGCAGGGTTTGACAACTCCATCCGGCTCTTTACGATCGTCACTCTCGACCCTGCAAGCGGTTCCAACATTGAGATCCCTGCATTTTCAAGAATAACTCTCAGCCCGTTCACTTTTTCAGAAACAAGGGATTTTATTGAAGATTCTCTTGATCAGCCGGCAAATCAGATAGACAATGAACTTTTTCTGTGGCTGTATCGTAACAGCAAGGGACTTGCAAAACAGATCCGGTCACTTCTCTTTCTCCTTATTGAGGAAAAAGTCATCTATTCCAGCGGAAATCATATTTTCTTCAACTATACAGATATGGGCGAAAAGGGAATTGATCTCCTGCTTCAGAATAAAATAAACTCTCTTTCACAAAATGAACAGTTGACTCTTAAGGCATGTTCAATATTCAAGAAGTTCGGAACTAAAGAGGCACTGGAATATCTCATAAAAGATCTTATGACCGTCGAGGAACTTGAATCAGCGATCCGCATTCTTGAAGCCAATTATCTTATCGTTGTGAACAAAAATGGGAAAATAACCATCGTGAACAGACAGTTCAGACCGATAATTTATGAAACTCTTGAAGAAACTGAAAAAAAGAAGCTCCATAAAAAAATGGGTGACTATATCTCGCTGACATGGCAGGATCTTCTTTCGATGAACATAAACCATTTCGCATTTGCGGCACACCACTATAATCAGGCGGGAGCATTTGAAAAAGCGCTGAAACTCTATCTTTTCTCTGTTGGCGGATCAATGGCTCAGTTCAACTCCGAATTTGCTGAATCCTCAATAGATGACGCACTTGAAATAGTGACTTTAAATCCCGGCATAGTGAAAGGGAAAAAGCTTTTTGCAATATATCTTTTCGCCGGCAGAATGTACTATAAGCTTGGAATATATAAAAAAGCGGTTCCTCTTCTTGAGAAAAGCTATGAAGTCTGGAAAGAGGATACTATTCTGGAAGACCTTGTCTTTTCACTGGCAAATGATTCAGATCCTTCAAAAGCTGTAAAGTTTATAAGCAGTTACGGCGACGAGACTCCTGATAAAAAAGCGGTCAAACACTATCTCAGATCGTTTGTGTATCTTACAACTGAAAACAACTATACAAAATCTCATTATCACCTTAAAAGAGCTGTGGGCTATATCGAAAAAGGTTACGGAAAACTTTTCGGACCGATAAGGAAATTCACACTGAAACAGCTTCAGTTCGACCTTGATCTTTTCATGAACACATCGGGATTTGAAACTCTTGACAAGTTGAGGATCGAACTTATCGAAAGCTCAAAGAACATTGAATCGAAGGCCTTTCTCATAGACGCAATGAATGCCTCTTTCCTTTTCTACTGGAATTACAACGAAATGAAAAAGGCATACAACATACTGCATGAATCTCTGAAACTCTCGCTTGAAATATTTGATAACTACAGAATAACCAGAAGCTATCTGAACCTTGCGAACTGTTCCCACCGGCTGGGTCGTCTCAATGATGTCAGATTCTATCTTGACAAGGCCATTGAGTATGCAAGGAAAGGGAGCGGTGCAAGCATCCTGAAACAGTGTTACTGCAACTACGGTGAGCTCGCAATAATAAAAGGCGAGTTCTCTCTTGCTGAGAACTATCTGTACAATGCAGAGGAAATATCAGAAAGAGAATACCGTGATCCTGATCTCATTATAATTTACAGTCTCCAGACAATACTTTCGCTTTTAAAGAACGAGATCGGCACAGCAAGGAATACCGGCGGAAAGCTGAGACGCTACATCGAGCAGTTCAGAACTGTCGGACAGAACAAGCAGATATCTTATTTTTCAGCGTTAATGCTCCTTGAAGCCATGACAGGTAACGATCATGAATTCTTTTTTGAACTTGACAATAAATTCCAGAAACTGCTGAACAGCTATCCTTTATTCAAAAAATCCAACGAACTTCTTCACATAACATGCAGGATCATTTTTTTCAAACGGAACAACGACCGGGACAGCGCGATTAACCAGATTCACGAAGTTGAGATCAAAGGAATCAAAAGTACCCACTCTCTTTACCAGATGATCTATTATTACCATGCATCACTTCTACTTAAGGAGTTCTCACCTTTCAGCGGACTTTTGAAAAAATACATCGGCGAAGGGGTGAAGTTTGCAATGCAGATACAGTCAAACCATTTTGTCTCCCTTTTCAATTCTATATCCTATGTTCTTGAGACAGACGAAACTGAAAATATTATTAACAGGATAAAAGATGTTTTTCTTGACATACATGCTGATGAGGAATCAAAAAATATCATCGAAGGCGAAATAGCAAAGCTCCATAGTCACATTCAGAACTCAAAAAATCAGATAGAGCACCTAAGCACTATGAATTCAAGCTATTCGACCATCATTGATATTGTAAAATCTATAGCCGGAAGGACAGATTTCAGCCGGATAACTGAAACTGTCGTCAAAAAAATGATCGACGCCCTTTCTCTTGAGATATGCGGCATAGTCTTTCTTGCGGGAGATACTGAAGAGAACAGCTATCTCATCCTTGACTCTGTCTACAATGAACACAAAATGAGCGACTTCCGTTTTAAAGCAGGCGTTGTCCCGAGAATGCTGAAGACAGGGAGGATTGATTTCATATCAGGTACTCCTTCAGAAAAGAATTTTGAATACAGATCTGTCGCCGCAGTTCCCATAACACTCAAAGGAGTAATAAAATCATATATATATATTGAAAGAGACTCCTCTCTGGGAACTTTCAGGGAATCGGAGATAAGATTTCTTGAAACACTTTCAGAAAGCATTGCTGTCATTTTTGACAACATTGAACTTATGCAGATAGCAACCACCGACAACCTCACAAGACTTTATTCAAGAAGACATTTCATGAATATTCTTTCCAAAGAAACCGAAAAAGCCGGCAGATATAATTTTACTACATCCATGATAATGCTTGACATCGACCACTTCAAACAGGTAAATGACAACTACGGCCATCTTTCAGGGGATTCGATCCTGAGAACTCTCGGGGAACTCCTTAAAAGAACTGTCCGTTCCTCTGACTATGTGGGAAGATTCGGAGGCGAGGAGTTCGTAATTCTTCTGACAGGAACTGATCTCGAAGGAGCTTTTCAGACTGCTGAAAAAATCAGGAAAGCGTGTGAAAAGCAGAATGTTTCAGGTATTTCGTTTACGGTCAGTCTCGGGGTTGCCTCCTTCCATGAAGACAGAGTTAAAAATGAAAAGGATTTTATAGAAAAATGTGATATGGCTCTTTACAGGGCAAAAAATCTCGGTAGAAACAGAACTGTCAGATATTGTGATCTTTTAGGGAGATAATCATGGTGCTTAACATAAAGATATTTGAAGAACAGATCATTCAGGGAGATACTTCCCACATCAGAAAAGAGATGGACGCTCTGCTTCAGTCATCTGCCATGATCAAAAAGCATGAAGATGATATTTTTCTTAATTTCCAAGGACTTACTCCTTATGACATATTCAAGAAACTGAAAAATGAACAATACAGGACATGGTTCAAAAAACTTGATACGGAAGTCCCTGGACTCCCCTTCTTTCTTAATGAATCGTCAAATTCGCTCCTTTTTTTCCTGATGGGAAACATTTCATTTGAAGAAAAGAATTCTTCTGTTCTGTTTGATAAGATCGAGGCATCCCGTTTTTTCAAGGAGAAAATGATCCAGATGAGGAATCTGTGCGTTCCCCACAACATAAACCCTCAGACGGGGATCACGAAACTTTCGAAAGTTCTTTCGGGTGAAACAAAAAATTCCGACTCCGGCCAAAACAGCGACAGGCAATCTGAAAACAGCAGCGGCAGATCAACGGAAAATGAAAAAAAGAAAGGGGCCATAAAAGATTTTCTCGACAGATACGGGTCGATCGCATTTCTCAACAGCGACAGGACCGTCAAGCTAACCATTGTGATAAATGAGATCCCGAGCCGCATATCGTTCATCAGAAACTTTCTTGTTAAAGACCCGGCACTTCCTCAGCAGTTCTTTCTCACCGTCCTGAAGACCGATTCAGGAATTTCAGAGATAAAATCCCTGCTTCTTGCCTCTATAAACGATATAGAGTCATCCATTCAACATCATAAAGGGGTGTTTATTCAGGTCGTTACAAAATCAGAAGACGGTTCATACCAGATGCTTCTTGAATCTGAAACCATTTTTCCGATTACAGTGACAAGTGATCTGAAAAACGATATTGCCGCAATAGAAAGCGAAGTATCGGTCTCATTCGGAACAGAGATCTCAAAAACTGAAGCACCTGAGCCGATTGAAAAAACGACCGTTCCTGCTGAACAGAAAACGATGATAGAAAAAGACGCTGAACCTGTTGAAGAAACGGAGATTATCCGTCTCAAAAAAGAAAATGAAGCACTTCTTGTCAAAGTTGAAAAGCTTGAAAAACTGATCGAGGTTTATGAAGAGGAAATTAATAAAAAAAGGTCAATTAAAGGGTTTTTCGGGAAGTTTTTCAGTTGATGAAAATATTTTTTAACGGAACCGGCTCTTCACCGGGTGTGCCCCAGCTCTTCTGCGACTGCCGGGTCTGCAAGTCATCATTCCGGGAAAACAAAAGAACCCGGTTTTCAATGACACTAATTGAAAAGGAGACCATTTTTCAGGTTGATGCCCCTTTTGAAGTTCGGCTTCAGCTTTTAAATGCCGGTATAAAGAAAATTGACGGATTGTGGCTTACACATGCCCACAGCGATCACATTGCAGGCATTGATGATCTGCGGATCGCCTCTTTCAGAAACGGTGCACCGCTCCCGCTGTTTGCAGGACAGGAAACCATCGAATCAGTAAAGACAAGATTTCCGTATCTTTTCTTTGAAAATGAATATACCGACATCCCGCTTCTTGAACCTGTCGCTGTTGATGAAAAACCTTTTCAATTCAAGGATATGGAATTCATCCCGGTCAGGCATTTTCACGGTGAAACAAAAGTCCACAGCTTCAGGATGAAAGATTTCGGACTCCTTGCAGACATCAGCTCAATATCAGAAAGTGAACTTGCAAAAATGAAAGGGGTGAAAGTTCTTGCAGTCTGCACGACAGTCAACCACCCTCACAGAAAACATATGGACCTTGATGAAATAATCGAACTGATAAAGATAATCTCACCAAAAAAAGCATATCTGACACACATGAGCCACAACTTTGACTATTTTGAGATAAAAAATCATCTCCCTGAAAATATCTTTCCCGCTTTCGACGGATTGAGAGTGGAAGTTTAACTCTATTGATCTTAGGCCTTAACACAAAACTTATTGTGATTATTCTTTGGTCTCAACAGTGGCACTGAATTCAAGTGTCTCAAACAAATTATTTCAGAGCTTCAACATTGACAACAAAGAAATCAAATTTGTATTTTTTGCCGTAACTTAAAATATAACCATCTGAATCTTCTTCGGTTACTCTGACACTGTCTCTTACAAAATATTCATATCCCTCAGACCTGATGACTTCACCGTTTTTGACAATAACCGGTGTTTTCCCTTCAACTGTGATTTCAACCGGAGGAGCAATTATATGGTCATATTGCCAGTCGCCAAGAGGTTTCCCGTCCTCTCCGCTCTGAAATTTCACACAGAATGATTCGCATGTTGATAATACTTTCTGTTCAGCTTTGATTTCCGGAACAAGTTTTGACGGCCAGACCCTGTCGTCCCATTCGTATTCACCGTCTTCATTAACAATTCCTATTCCACTTGCTGCAATCAAAGTGCCGTCTTTGTGCCTAATAACCTGAACATCTCTGGAGACATATTCCCCATAAACGCTTCCATAAAAACCTTCTATTAAGTATAAAACCCACTCCTTGCCAATTAATGAATCTTTGAAAAGAGATTTGTCATAACCTCTAAAAGTAATACCGCACTTATTTTCTTTACCGCATTCACCTCTCGGAATAACTTCATTGTCTTCTTCTCTTATCATTATTTCATCAATTTTCAAAACAAATCCTTCTGCTGTTGCTGAGCCGGAACTAAATTCTCTTTTTATTCTATCAACATCATTTTGGTATGGACAACTTTCAGAACCTGCGCCATTTATGTAAAAGTCAGTTGCATCAAAACAGATAAATGATTCGTCACTGCTTTCATTGTCCTCTTCAGAAAGATTGTCCGTGTTTGTTTTTTCTGATGAATTACAGGAAAAGAAAAAAACAGCCACGAAAAGAAAAACGCCTTTAATTATTATCCTTTCTATCATTTTCCACCTATTTGAAAAAGACTTCGCCATTTATTATTTTATAATCTTCACCTTCTTGCATTCCTTTTTCTTCAAGCATTTTCAAATAATTCTCCAAACGGGCTTTTTTCTTTTCAACTGTCCAGAATTCTTGGTTTTTCTTTTTCAATTCTTCTAAGTATTCTTTTTTCTCAGATTCTTTGGTAACTTTTGTGAATTTTTCTCCACTGCTTATAAGCTCTTCCAGATTTAATGCAATAATTCTTCCATTCCTTGCAAAAATCGGAGATTCGACTCTTTCCTCTAAATCTTCCATTTCGGTCTCTTCTCCACCTTCACCAAGACCCATGATTCCTCCACCAGTCAAATCAAGGTGGGTCCATTCTTCATAAGTACAGTCACAGTATGGGTTAGTTCTATGGTCAACACAATATTTTTTTGGTGAAGTCGCAGAATTGGCACAAGAAAAAGGAGCATAAGCTATTGTGTGGTAGTTTGGTGAAACATTATCCGGAATGGTATCCTGCCACACCAACCCTGCCCTTGTTGTTGAAGAATCAGTTGAATATCTCCATGCACTGTCTCCGGCAACATTCACTGGAACACCAGCGTTCTGATAACTGTAATTCATAACGCTTCTAAACAGGGTGCTGTTCTTGTTTCCCAGTGAGTCATCGTTGTCATTTCCGTTATGACCAAGTCCAAAAATATGTCCATATTCATGAATTGTTGTTCCTGTATATCTTTTTAAACTACCTCCACCAGTATGAAAACCGGCACTTATAATAAAAGCTGGATCTCCCAAACTTCCACAAGACTTGCCACCAAATTTGTCATCCGGAGGTTCCAATTTATTTGTCGCCACAACCCATGTATATATTCCCGTCCTTGCTGAAGTAAAATGATTGGCTCTTTCATCTTCAAGATAAAAAGTACTGACATTTGTTCCAGTTCCGCATTCTGAATATTTTAGTGTTTTATTGTCAGCCATTTCGCCAAGATAATCGTCTACATCCACATGAAACCTGATATTTCCATGAAGATTAAAAGAATTTCTGAGTCTTGTTTCAATATCCGCTTCAAAATTTTTATAAAAATAAAACATATTTCCATCAATAATTTTTCCAAAATAGTCAACTTCTGCAAAAATATCTTGCTCTACAGGACTTGATCCCTCCCAAGGAAGCAGAATATCACCTAATCCATAAGCTTCAAGATAATCATTTAAACCGTCAACATCAGTGTCTCTACTCCAAGAAGATGTTCCCATAATTGATTCAAGTGAATTTGAAATTCCATCCAGATCGGTGTCCTGAACTGAATAAGGCCGCAATGTCCCTGCTATACAATTTAAATTCACATCCAGAGAACAATAGGTGATATAATAGTCCATTATCATTCTGGCATTTCCTTCAGAAAAATCTGTCGAAGGATATGCTCCACCCAAAACATAACAACCAGAATTACAGGAAGATCCTGCTAACTTAACAATTTTAGCTGACCATTTTGCACCACTATCGTCATCATAGTCGGTTATATTTGTGTAATTGGACATCAGATACATAACTGTGTCATCTCCTTCAGCTCCTCCAGTAGCTTCCTTTGAAGAATTGAAATAATAAAAATAAGGATTATAAAAATGTCTCTCAAACCCAAGAAAATCATTTTGGAAGGAAGACCACGAATCAATTGAAATTTTATATCCTCCTACCGGTCTATCGGTCTGAGTTTGTATAAGCGATCCATTTAAATATGCTTTTATTGTAGCAGTGGCCCCAATTACTCCACTTTGATAGTTTCTTAAAACCCCATAATAATATCCTGATGTAGCTGGAGTGAAATTTACCGTAGAATTCAATGCACCCTGGCTTCCGTCACAGTAAGCACCACAGTCATCATTATACGCAACTTGAGAATTGCTGCTGTTCAGAATATGAACAACTGTATCCGCATTAGAATAAGTTCTAAATGTATAGTTATATCCTGAATAAAGATAAAAACTCGTTCTGTAAATTCTGCTCGAATTTGTTACATTTGTTACTTGAGGGGTGTTTGCTGCAGAAACAACAAACGGCAAAAAAAATGCCAATAAAATCAAATATTTCTTCATCGTTCTATTCTCCTAAAATTTGTTCTTTGGTTTTTGCAAGCTCTTCATCGCTTACAATTTTTCCTGATTTTCTGATTTCATCAAGATGACTTAAATATCTCTGCTGTCTTTCCTTCTGCTCCTGAGTGAGTTCTGTTTCGTATCTGCTTTTCCCCACAGTTGCATAAAATTTGTTCCCCAGATATTCCCTTTCTCTTAAATACCACTCTGGCGGTGGCGGCAGATCTGGATGCTTCTGGATTGCATGATCAAGTTTTGCATCAAGTTCTTGAAATCTTTTCTGGAGACTGTCTCCTTCAAGTTTCTCAACTTCATCAAAAGGAAGTGGTTCAAGTTCAGTTCTTTCGTTGAAAACCTTTTCCATTTCTTCCGGAACAGCCTGTTTTAACGATTTTTTAATTGCTGTGTTTAGATTTGAAACTATTTTCTCTCTGGTTTTCTCATTTTTCTGGACTTCTGAAGATAAAATGTCAGATTTTTTATTTTTATCTTCATCCTTATTCACAAAAAACAGAACGCTTGCGACAGCTATTATTAAAAGTCCGATTAAAATTTCATTTCCTCTTTTCATCAATTCCTCCGAATTAAAAATAAAACTCAGGATTTTTTCTTAAAACTTTTTAAGGGGGGACCCTTGACCGGAATTTTTGTAAAGAAGAGTAATGAATGAATGAATGAATGAATGAATGAATGAATGAATGAATGAATGAATTAGCAATAAGTGTGCCAAAATTGCGTTTAAACCAAAGGTTTTCATCACTTTCTTCGTTTATTTTAAATTAATAACACAGTTTATGCTAACATCCGTTATATATGATGTCAAATAATTTTTAATCCATAATGTATTCAAACTGTGCTGTCTTAATTCAAAAAATTGCTTTTTTTTTCTATCATCGTAACATCTTTGAAGTTAATATTTTGATCAGAGGTGAGCATGTTCAGGATTTCAGTTATTATTACAGTTGCGGTTATGATATTCAGCTGTTCGACGGCTGAAAAAAAGACGAGCGGCAGTGTTGAAAGCGGGAAAACTTCGTCTGCCGGGAAACATGAACTTACCGCCAAGGGAAAAAAGCTTGAGTTCGACGCAAAGACATATGTTATAAAAAAATATGACATAAATAAGGACAAAAAGCCCGACATCATCAATGTTTTCAAAAAGATACCCATCGAAGGCAAAAAAGGCGAATATGACCTCAAGATCCATGTTAAAATGATGGACCTCAACCGTGACACAAAGATAGATGTGTGGAGATTTTTTAACGACAGCGGTGCTGTAATAAAAGAAGAGCTCGACCTTGACTTCGACGGAAAAATAGATGCCGTTGACCACTATCTTAACGGAATAGTCAGAAGAAGAGAGGTTGATTTTCAGTTTGATGAAGGAACTGACATCTGGAAACATTTTGATGAAAAAGGCGCACTGATGCTCATTGAAGCGGATCAATCGGGTGACGGAAAGATAGACTACTGGGAACACTATACGAACGGTGCGATCGAAAGGATCGAAAAAGATACCGACGATGACGGCAAACCTGATATTTTCAAGAGATCGGGAGATGCCGATTTCACAAGAATATTAAGCACTACCGATAAGTTTGAAGATCAGAACATTCAGAAGATAGAGGAAAAACCGGAAGATGAACTTCCTGAACAGGTAGAGGAACAGAAGGAAGAAAAGGAAAAGGAACAGAAAGACGCACCTCAGGAAGAACCGGAAACCGCTCCCGGTACCGGCGAAGATAAATAATTCCCCTCATCATTCTTGATAATCTGCCGACAATCATTATTATAAGTTGTCTTTCAGGATGTTTATTTCAGGAGTTGAACATGAAGGTTCTTGTAGTAGGTAAAGGGGCAAGAGAACATGCTCTTGCATGGAAGATCTCAAAAAGCCCTCTCGTTAAAAAGGTCTATGCTTTCCCCGGAAACGCCGGAATTGCGCAAGTAGCTGAAATTCCTGACATTAAAAGTGACGACATCATTGATCTCGCTTCTTTTGCTTTAAAAGAAAAGATCGATCTGACCGTTGTAGGACCTGAAGATTATCTTGCGAAAGGGGTCGTTGATGTTTTTCAGTTCAACGGACTTAAAATATTCGGAGCTAACAAGGCGGCGGCGGCACTTGAATCAAGCAAGGCGTTTGCAAAAGAGATCATGGATTCCGCAAAAATACCGACAGCGGCATATACAACAGTGAGTGACTTTGAAAAAGGTGCAACTGTCTTAAAAACATCAAAATATCCTGTGGTTTTGAAAGCCGACGGTCTTGCGGCAGGAAAGGGTGTTGTGATTTGTGACAGTTATGAGCAGGCGGCAAAAGAACTTTCTGAAATGCTTTCCGGAAAGTTCAAAGATGCAGGAACAAAAGTTGTCATCGAGGAATTTCTGAAAGGCGAGGAACTTTCACTGCTTCTGCTGACAGACGGAACAAATGTAAGAAAACTCCTTTTTTCTCAGGATCACAAAGCGCTTCTGGACGGTGACAAAGGCCCTAACACTGGCGGAATGGGTGCCTATACACCGGTTTCATTCGCGGATGATCTGCTTTATGAAAAAGTTAACCGGTTGGTGACATTGCCACTTCTGACAGAACTTAAAAAAAGAGATATCACATATCGCGGAGTACTTTATATCGGGCTTATGATAGTCAACGGAGAACCCTTTGTCCTCGAATACAACGCAAGATTCGGAGATCCCGAAACGGAACCTCTGATGTTCATGCTCAAAAGTGATATTGTCCCTTATTTTATGGCTTGTGCACAAGGAGATCTTGAGAAATTACATGAGCTTGAATGGTTTGAAGGATATGGAGCGACAGTTGTCATGGCTTCAGGCGGATACCCTGAATCATACAAAAAAGGAGAACCTATTCAAGGCCTTGATGTAATTGAAGAAAATGCCGTTGTGTTCCATGCCGGAACAACGATGAAAAACGGGAATATTGTTACAGACGGCGGAAGAGTTCTGATGGTGACAGCATCAGGAAAAACAATACATGAAGCGATGAAAAATGTTTACAGCAATACTGAAAAGATCAGTTTTAATAATTCTTTCTTCAGGCGCGACATAGGACACAGAGAGATCAACAGGAACAAATAATGATAATAAAGACCGTCAGTTTCATCAAAAGTGCTTCGTCAGTTCAGAATCTCCCTTCAACAGGTCTGCCTGAATTTGCTTTCATCGGAAGGTCAAATGTCGGTAAATCGAGCTTGATGAACATGCTGATGGGGAGAAAAAATCTTGTCAAGACTTCAAAAAAACCGGGCAAAACCGCCCTTTTGAACTATTTTATAATAAATGATCTGCTCTATTTTGTCGATCTTCCGGGCTACGGATTTGCATCAAGATCAAAAAGCGAGCTCGATTCGTGGAGATCTATGATCGAGGAGTATCTTTTAAAAAGGACAGAACTCCTTGAAATATTTCTTCTCATTGATTCCCGTCACGGCATTATGGCAAATGATGAACAGATGATGACTTTTCTTGAACATCACCGGCTTAACTACACTCCTGTTTTCACAAAAACCGATAAGATCAATAAAACCGAGCTTAATGTATTGAAACAGAAAAACCGCGATTCCTTTTTCTGCTCTGCTGTAAAAGGTGACGGAAGGGAACTGCTTCTTGACCATATTGAAAAGATAATCGGTAAAAAGGAATAATATGAAACTCTTTATCCTTATTATCATTATGTTTTTCACATTTATCTGCCATCCTTCAAAAGTAATTGTCGAAAGTGTCGTGGCTAACATGAACGACAGAGCCATAACTTATTCAGAGATACTTCAGGAAGGCGAACTCCTGAACATTGAAAGCAATGTTGATCCCCGGACACCTCTTTCCGCTGAACTCAAGGAGCGGATACTCGAGCTGATAATGTTCCGGATAATCGTATTTGAGGAAGCACGAAGCGAAGGTGTCACAATTGATGAATCAAAGATCCAGGAAAAAGTGAAAACCTATCTTTCAAATGTGTACATGAAAGATTTCAGGAAAACATACAGCATCTCCGACCTTGAATTCAACACTATGATAAAGATCCGGCTTACCGCTGACAAAATGACAGAGATCTTTCTTGATAAAAAATTCAAAGGAAAGACCCCGTCAAAAGAGGAAAAACAGAAAGCTGTGACTGAGTGGCAGAAAAATCTTTTAAAAAAACAGAAACTTGTGCTATATTCGATACCGTAAAAAGGAGGATATATGGGAAAAGTAATATCAATAGTGAACCAGAAAGGGGGTGTAGGCAAGACCACAACTGCTGTGAACCTTGCCGCATGTCTCGGTGTCATGGAAAAGAAAGTTCTGCTCATCGACATGGATCCTCAGGGAAATGCAACATCAATGAGCTCGGTCAAGGGTGAGAATTTCAACACAATATATGACATGATGGCCGATCCTTCGGTAAATGCAATATACCCCACAGGGCTTCCATTTCTAAAAATAATACCATGTAATTCAGAACTTACAGGTGCAGAAGTTGAGCTGCTTCAAATGGACGAAAGAGAGTTCGTTTTACGGCAGACTATCGACAAGTTAAGGAATAAATTCGATTTTATTATAATTGATTCTCCTCCGAGCTTGAACATTCTCACTGTAAATAACATGGTGGCTTCAGATGGTGTTATCATCCCGATACAGTGTGAGTATTTTGCTCTTGAAGGGCTTAGCAGAATAATTGAGACGATCAAAACCATAAAAAATCTGAACAGTGATCTCGAAATTTACGGAATAGTCCTTACAATGTATGATAAAAGAGTGAAGCTTACCTATGAAGTGGAGAACGATGTCAGGGAACACTTCAGGGAGACCGTTTTTAACACAGTGATCCCAAGAAATGTAAAACTGAGCGAATCACCAAGTTTCGGAATGCCGATCGTTCTGTATGACATCTCTTCGATCGGAGCTAAAAAATACCTGGAACTTGCCGAAGAATTCCTGTCCAGATTTAAAGGGGGAAAGAAATGATCGAAAAAAGAAAACTCGGGAAAGGACTCAATGCACTTATAAAATCCTCACCTGAAAATGATTACATGGTTCTCTCGATAGATTCAATAATCACCAACAAGGACCAGCCCAGAAAAAGGTTTGACGAACAGCGGCTGACAGAACTTGCCGCTTCGATAAAACAATACGGCATCATCCAGCCCATCGTTGTAAAAAAAGAGGGGGCTAAATACCGGATAGTCGCAGGTGAAAGAAGATACAGGGCGGCAAAAATGGCAGGGCTCACAGAAATCAAGGCAATTCTTTTCAAAGGCGAAGAGGATTATCAGATCTCGCTGATCGAAAACCTCCAGAGAGAAGACCTCAATCCGATAGAAGTCGCCGAAGCATACACCGAACTTATAAAAAGGTTCAGCTATACACAGCAGGAACTCAGCGAAAAAGTCGGAAAAAGCAGAAGTGAGATAAGCAACTGCATGCGTCTTTTAAATCTTACAGGAAAGATACAGGACCTTGTCCGCAACGGCACAATTTCTGTCGGACAGGCGAGACCTCTTGCAGTGCTTGAAAAATCGGAACAGGAAGCGGTACTTGACAAGATCCTGAACAAAAAGCTTACAGCCAGACAGGTTGAAAAAATAGCTTCATCAAAACAGAATAAAACTGCTGAGAAAAATGCCTCGGGAGGATACTGGGAACTTCAGCAGAAAGAACTCGCTGTTCATACAAAAGCAAAAGTATCATTGAAAGAAAAAAAGACCGGAATATCGGTAACTTTTGATTTTGGAACCATCTCTGATTTTGAAAAGTTCAGTGCAATCGTAAGAAAGCTGAACAAATGAGATCTCTTCTCTTTTTCCTTATTATCGCGGTTACTTCTTCAATTCAGGCACAAAAAAAATTTACCGTTGTCATAGATGCCGGACATGGCGGCAGTAACAAAGGGGCAATATCCGGAGAAATTGAAGAGAAAGAACTGACTTTGGAGCTTGCTTTAAAATTAAAGGCATTTTTTGATAAGCACGGAAGTGAAAACATCCACGCTGTGTTTACCCGCACAAATGATACTGAACTGCCGGTGAAGAATAGAATTGAACTGATAGAAAGAATAAAACCCGATCTTTTCATATCGCTCCATTTCAACAGTCAGAAATTTCTTTCAACGAACAGAGGATTTGAGGTCTATTATCCTGCTGATGTAATAAATGAAAAAAGTGTCGAAACTGCACAGAAATACGACCGGGCGAACAGATCTTTCATTTACGGCAGCATATTCAAAGAGATGTTCTTTAAAGCAAATCTGCATACCACATGGAAACTCCCTTTCAATCTTTTCACACAGAAATATGACCTCATGATGTTTGACGATACAACTGCGCCGGGACTGCTTCTTGAAATCGCCTACCTTACTTCACCTGAAGACAGGGCATGTATTGAAAATCCTGATTTTGTTGCCGATATCGCCTGGTATATTTATGATGCTATTGTAAAAATTGCAGAAAAAAGCCGGAGGGGAAAATGAAAAAGCAGTGGAAAATTCTTATTGTTGACGATGATCTCTCAATTTCAAGAAGCTATCAGAAATATCTTGAATCGGAAGGATATATAGCCATCACGGCAAACAACGGCAGAGAGGGTCTGCAGAAAATTGAAAAAGAGGATCCCGACCTCGTTCTTCTCGATATCAACATGCCTGTAAAGAACGGTCTTGAACTCCTTGAAGACCTTAACAGAACAAAAGAAATAAAAATGCCGCTGATAATAATGCTTACTGCATACGGTGATCTTGAAGCCGCGATAAGATCCACCCGTCTGGGGGCATATGACTTTCTTACTAAACCCGTTTCTCTTGAAAAACTCCGTCTGACTGTAAAAAGAGGGATCGAAAAGATCGCTCTGAGTGAACATGTTGCACACATAATCGAACAGGATCACGACGGATTTAAAGATACCATAATCGGTCGCGACTCCAGAATGATCGATATTTACAAGATCATCGGATCGCTGGAAAGCAACAAGGCGACAGTGCTTATAACAGGCGAAAGCGGAACCGGCAAAGATGTGGTGGCGAAAGCCATTCATGAAAACACTTCAAAAGACGAACCCTTTATCGCAATAAACTGTGCGGCTGTACCTGAGAATCTGATCGAAAGTGAACTTATGGGCTATGTAAAAGGTGCTTTTACCGGTGCGATATCAAACAGGGAAGGCAAGCTTGAAGCCGTTAAAAAGGGAACTCTTGTACTTGATGAAATATCAGAAACACCACTCGAATTCCAGGCAAAACTTCTCCGTCTTCTCCAGGAAAAGGAATTCTATCCGGTCGGAGGAACTGAAAAAAAGAGGTTCAACGGAAGAATAATCGCTTTAACTAATAAAAATCTCAAGGATCTTGTTGAAAAAGGGAAGTTCAGGGAAGATCTTTTCTACCGGCTTAATGTCATAAATATTGTTGTTCCGCCTTTACGGGAACACATGAACGATCTTGAAATGCTTGTCATACATTTTATGAAAAAAACAAACTACCTTATGCATACAGCAGTAGAAAGCATAACCCGCGAAGCTATTGATTTTTTAATGACCCATGTCTGGCCCGGCAACATAAGAGAACTTGAGAATGTGATCACTAAAGCGGCAATAAATGCCAAAGACAGGATACTCACAAAAGACAGTTTCGGATTTCTCGGCTCCTTCAATGAAATAGACGGCTCGAATGATAAGCTCAGGATTAATAATGATAATGAAGAACTTCTTCCCTTGAAAGACATTGAGAAAAAACACATAGAATTTGTATTGAAACAAACTAACTGGCACAAGGGCAAGACTGCTGAAATACTCGGCATAACAAGGCCGACACTTGACAAACGGATAGAAGAGTTCGGGCTCGCAAAAGATGTCTGAAACCGGCTTCTTTCTACCAGTATTCCTTTTTTTCGCTATTGTCATTTCATCCCTGGGCTGGCAGATACTTATCAAAGGCGTCGGGGTCGTTGATAATCTCTGGGCTTTCGGACTGCTGTTCTCAACAGTATTCATGCTTACGGCATCAATTGTCACATACTTCCCTTTTTCAGGAAATGCTTTTTTCATTTCAATTCTTATATTTATGAATTTAACAACACTTTATGTTTACTCTTTCCCCAAATCAATATGGCCGAACATGATCTGGTTTCTGTTTATCATTACAGCCGATTTTCTTTCCTCGGTGGCGTTCCTGTGGTCAAGAGAGAACTGTCATCTCGCCTACTTTCTCATGCCCGCTCTGTTTTCGTCCATAAACATTCCGATAATCGTACGGAAGGTGAAACATCTTGAAAAAGTGAGTGCTAAAGCGGTGCTTATACATGTTTCCTTCATATCATTTCTTGCCATTCTTTTCCCTATTGCTGCAGGAATTTCATCAATGAATTTCAATCCCCTGCTATTTCTTATTCTGCTCACATTCACTGTTCCGGTGACTCTGGTCCTTTTCGGGATATCATCATATCTTAACATAAACACCGGCTCAGGCATCAGCAGTATAAATTTTCCTTTTATTATATTTTTAAGCATTCCCGGAACAGTTATTATAAAGAACATGTTCTCCCTCAGGGTTACAATGCTTAATTACATCGATAGCGTCCATTTCACTTTCGGCGCACTTCTTCTTCTTTTTGCCGCTGTCAGTATAGCCGGGATACTCATATCCATGTTCAGCACATCAATTGAAGGGTTCATCAACAGAAACAGACACTTTTATCAGAAATATCTTACAAGTTACAGGACTGTGATAGAAGAAGTGACAGATCCGGCTGAGCTGTTCATTCTTTTTGATCAGAACATAGCTTCATGGTTTAAAGAGTTCAAATCAGTTAGATATATTTTTTTCAACGATGAATTTTCAGCAGGAAGAGATATTTCTTTTTATGAAGAACCTTCTTCTTTCAATATCGAGACAACAGATAAAAAATTTCTTCACGAACCCTATTTCATAAAAAATTCGGTGGATGTTCCTGATGAAATAACAAAGATCTCTTCAAAATACAAAGGTAATATTTTCATCCCCATTGTTTACCGCAACGAAGTGAACGGTTTTATTGCGATTGACAGTCGAAAGTTCTCTCACAGTGCTACAGTTTGCGTTCACAATATTCTTGAAATGACAATGAACAGGTTTGAGAAACTTTCGCTTTTCACCAGTGTTATAGAAGCAGAAAAGAAAATTGAAATGCTCAAACATTTTCAGGAAACAGGCAAGATGGTGTCAATTATCGCCCATGAACTTAGAAGTCCTCTTTCTTCAATAATGTTCAATATGGAAGTGATCAAAGATTCAGTCTATAAAAAAAGGGATGCTGACCCCGAATATCTCGACATTTCGCTTCGTGAGATCCGGCGGCTCAACGAAACAGTGGAAAAAATGCTCAATTACGGAAGAACAATAAAACTCACACCTTCGGAAGGTGAATTTAAATCTTTTTTTACAGACATTGACCGTCTTTTCCCTTCAACTCCTGAAAAGATAACTTTCATTGACAACACAAACGGCGAAAGATTCTACTTTGACTGGGATATGCTGAAAAGTGTGATGATCAACATGATAAGCAACAGTCTTCAGGCAATTGAAGGAAGCAACGGCATCGGAAATATAACTGTAAAATGTTTTAAAAGGAGAAACCGCATAATCATTGAAATAAGCGACACCGGACCGGGAATACCGAAAGAGATCAGAAATTCAATATTTGAACCCTTCTTTACAACAAGGAAGGAAGGCAACGGACTCGGACTTGCAACAAGCGAGAAAATTATAAAACTTTCTGGCGGATCTGTAATACTCAAGGAAACATCAGAAAAAGGAACTGTCTTTCAGATTGTGCTTCCGGTGGAATAAATTACAGAAGGATCTTCATTAAAAAAGGGAATGCGGCAAAAGTTCCGATTGAACTGCCTATTGAAGAAAATAGTGATACAAGAAGGGCTCTTGTTAAACGGTTGCTCCACCATCCTTTCAATTTCAATGTGTCAGATGACGCATTTTCAAGATCTTTCACTGTCGGTTTGACAAGATAAAGTTGAACAAGTCCTGTAACCATTCCTGCACCGATGGTCGGATTAAGACTTGTTATTGGTGCCGCAATAAATCCTGCAAGAACTGTCAGAGGGTGGCCCAGAGCAATTATACAACCGAGTGCGGAAAGCACGCCGTTAATGAGTATCCAGTATATTGC
>JAGOEX010000158.1 GCA_017997475.1 bacterium | reverse complement strand
AACCGGTTACTGCAAGCATGAACCTTTCATTACTTTCCGAAAGTTCTTTTGTTCTGTTTCTCACAAGAACTTCAAGTGTCGATTCACTGTTCCTAAGGCCTGCAATGAAAAAAGAAAAGAGGATGCAAAGAAGAAATATCAGTATAAAAGTTATCATTCCTATTATCAAACTGGTCGAAAACAATGGTTGTGGCTTCTGTATCATATCTATTGAAAGAGCACTGCCGAATATGAACAAAGGTCCTGATATAACTCTTGACGGATCATTGCATTCAGAATCATTGTCTGCAATGGAAACAAGCGGCTCTGCTGTCCCGCTTTCAGAAAGCACCTTCAGATGAAGATGAGAGTTGCCGTCTGAGAACTTTACCAGAGGATAAGTGCAGTTAATGAGAAAATCTGTATCGACAGCGGTTATCAGTGCCCCTTTTGCCCTGTCTGTTAAATTTGAATAAACAGGAGTAATGACGACCCATTCCATCTCCCCTTTTTCATTAAAATTCTGAATACTTACAGACATTCTGCTTTTTACTGCACCAGCAAAATTCTGATAAAAATAAGACGATGACACCCACTTGTTCTTTTCAATTACAAACCCGTTATCGGACATCCCGTGAACAGGAAAAGCCCTGCCGTCATCATTAAGTTCAACCCATTGTAAATATGAAACTATAGCAGACCTCACAACAGGAGCCGCAAGTTTTTCAAATATCTTATCACCGGATTCTATAGTCCCGATATATCCTGCCATTGCTTCAATATTTTTTCTCACATCAAAGAATTCATGTCTTACAAGCTGTGCCTGTGCCTGTGCAAGGTTCATTGAATCATCTCTTTCTGATATCTGCACAAGTTTTGATGCATTCATTCCGAAAACAAGTGCCAGCAGGAAACCCATGATGAAAATGAGCTCAGCTTCAAGGTGTTTGAAAAACCATCTTTTCTTCTTCTTTGTCGAATCCCTTATTCCCATCATTGAGAAAAATGTAAAAAATATAAGAACGACCAACATTGTCCTCAACATTGAAGCTGCTCTGGCTATGTGAATCTGTTTCTGCCAGTCATCGGCAAGCACATCAATTCCTATAAGTAGAATTATTTCTCCGCTTTTTCTTGAAAAAACAGGTGCGTACGCTGAAACAAAGGTTCCATATTCATCGGTGAAAGGGCCGGCAACTCTCGGAATTCCGTCTGCAAAAGATTGTCTCAGCGGATCGTCGGGCATTTTGTAAATTTCACCCGGCATAGATGCCATCGGATCGCTTTCATCGTAGTCCTCTGGACCGAAAACAATGTTCCCCTCTTTTTCCGCCATGGAATATATCCCTCTCAAATTTCCGAGATATTTTCCATAAGATATCATCTGTGAACGGATCCTCTGAAAATGGGAGTTGCTGATGTCTTCCTGAGTAAAAAGAAGCTTTTCGACATAATCGCCGTTTATCGTTGAAGCTACCGCCTCTGCCTGAAAAAGAATGTCTTTTTTAAGATTACTGTCGGCAAGAGATCCTTTATATTCAGCAGACAACCAGCCCAGTACCAGAATTACCAGAAATGAAATATAAAAATCTTTTTTAACACAGATAATTTTTCTTTCATATCTCAAAGAGAAAAAACGGCTTATAAAAAATTTAAGCACTTCTACTATTATAAAAGCACCCAATATAAAGATCAGATAATCAAGCTGGTTTGCAGTATAGTAGATCAATCAAATCCTCAAAAAAACTTTTATCAGAATTTTATCACATTAGAAAACAAAAAACAATTTTTGGCACAACTTGTTGTTTTAGATAGTAAGAACTAAGCAGCCGGTTGATTCATCTTCGGGAACATTTGCATTATCCGGCTTATCATCTGTGGCAGAACTGTCAGATCTTTCCTCTTCGTCAACCCTCTTTTCGACATCCGGTGTTTCTGTATTCCCGTTACTGTCAGGAGATTCTGTTTCAACATCATTTTCATGCTCTTCAACCGATTCATCAACAGTTTCATCCGGAGTTTCTTCATCATCTTCAAATTCAACCGGTTCTCCACCGCACTCACCACTTGATGCAAGTTCAATCATTTTTCCTGCATCAACGATCCCCGCTCCGAAGCAGACGCTTTTTTCTCCATGACTGCATTCGGCATCCGGAGCTGAAGCCGCTTTTTTCATGCAGGATATCGCTTCCGGAGCTGTCATTGAAGGATTTACAGAAAGCATCAGCGCAAGTGCCCCTGCAACAACAGGAGCCGCTGCACTTGTTCCGTCAAAATATTTTGTGTATGCCTGATCCATGTAATCGGTATAGCCCGAATTTGCATCATTGAAAGCCGGATTAAAGCCCTTTCCGTTTGCAGTGACATCTGTTGTTATGAGACCTGATTTTGCGGGATCTGCATCACCGGCAGGAGCAGCGATATCAACATTTATGCCGTAATTTGAATAATATACAAGCGTGCTGTCAACATCAAGCCCTGAGACAACAACATTTCTGTCATCAAGCAGGGAAGGATTCCTGACTGTGTCACATGCGGAATTTCCTGCCGCCCAGACAATGATCGTTCCAAGACCGTTGCGACCTGTATTTACTGCATAATCTGTCATTTCCTTAACAAAATTATCAAGCGGAATGTCAATGCACTGATCGGTCTGACTCTCTGTGTCGGGAGCGATAGTCCATGAATTATTTATGACCCAGGCACCGGCATCAACTGCCCATTTTACTGCATTAAGTTTTCTGTCTGCAGGAGGATTGCTCATTTCAAGTCCGATATACTTGACTGGGATGACACTGCATTTAGGACACACTCCGCTCACACCTATTCCGTTGTCGCCCTGTCCTGCCGCAATTCCTGAAACGGCTGTTCCGTGAGCCATGTAATATTTGTTCTGCAACGCACCCATATTCGGGTCTATCTGCGGTTCACCCGGGACAAAGCTCATGCCGAGCTGCAGAAAAAGATCGGGATGCATGGTATCCACACCGCTGTCAAGAACTGCTATTTTAGCGTCCGGATAACCCTTTGCCTTGTCCCATGCAGTTTCAGAATTTATCACCTTGTGCTGCCACTGGTCACCGTAATAAGTGTCATTCGGCACAAATGCAAGTACAGGTCTTTCAAGCCAGACCGGTTGAGCCCATTTAACAAAACCCGATTCGTAAAGCTCCCTTGAAACATTGAAAAGCTCTGTATTTTCAGGTGTTTTAAAGATAAAATATCCTTCAATTCCGTCAAGCGTTCTTGCAATTTTAAAAGAATATTTTTCAATGATTCCGGCTATCACTTTTTTACTGACCCCTTTCCTGAAAACGACAGCTATTTCACCCGTCAAAGGGAGCTTCAACCCTCCGTCAATTGAGACCGACTTTACATAACTGTTTGATTCGACTGAAAAATCCATCCTGATCTTTTCAAGACATGTGAGTTTTTCTCCGTAATAATAGCACGGCTCTTCAGCATAAATAGCAGAAAAAAGGAGCGTAAAGGCAATGACAACAGATAACTTTTTCATTTTCCACCTCAAAATTTCAACACATCACCGCAGTAATCTGAGCTTTTTAAATCACAATATTCGACCGTTTTCATAAAAAAATGTCAAAAGCATGTTCTGAGTTCTAAATCGGAACCTTAGACCTTAGTTGCTGAGAACTTGCCTGACTCATAGTTAAGGAGCTCATTGACTATCAGGATAACTTCGTGCTGACCAAACAGTTTCTGCTCACCAGTATTAAGGTTTTTCATCAGTATTTTCTTGTCCTTAGCTTCATCTTCACCGATAATGAACATGAATTCCGCCCCTGCTTTATCAGCTTTCTGGAGCGCTTTTTTGAACTTTTTCGGCTTGTAATCGGCAAAAAATCTGACAGGATGATGTGACATGTGTTTTGCAAAATGGACAAGGTCATCAACCGCTTCATCGCAGAGTGCGTAACCCGCTGAAATAAGAGGTTCGGTGTAAAAATCTTCACTGATGAGATCAAAAAGCCGCTCAAGTCCCATTGCAAAACCGGTCGCCGGGGTGTCAGGGCCTCCTATATCTGAAACAAGATTGTCATATCTGCCGCCGCCGGCAACAGCATTTTGCGAACCCCCTGTATTTGCAACTATTTCAAAAGCGGTTCGGGTGTAGTAATCAAGTCCTCTGACAATGAAAGGATCAATGATTCCGTTGACATGAAATATTTCAAGAGCATCTTTAAGCTGTTTGAAATGGGTATCGCAACTACCGCAGAGATTATCGGTCATAACGGGAATGTCATGATATTTCGCTTTCGGATTGCAGGTTTTGCAGTCAAGAAGTCGAAGCGGATTTGTATCTATTCTTTTCTGACAGTCTTCGCAGAGGTGTTCCTTTTTTGAAGAGAAATATTCAACAAGTTTCTCTCTGTATGCAGGTCTGCACTCTTTGCAACCGATTGAATTTATATGCACTTCGTAGTCAATTTTGAAGTGTTCAAGAACTCTGCAGGCCGTAAATATCATCTCGGCATCCATCTGCGGAGTTTCGTCCCCGAAGATCTCGATTCCAAGCTGATGGAACTGACGGTATCTCCCTTTCTGAGGTCTTTCATACCTGAAAAAAGGGCCGATATAGTAAAGTTTGAACGGCATCGGTTCGTTCATTGCTATTCCATGCTCAATAAAAGCCCTCACCACACTCGCAGTCCCTTCAGGTCTCATCGCGACATGGCGTCCCTTTTTATCAAGAAAATCATACATTTCCTTCTGCACGACATCAGTCGTTTCACCCACTCCCCTTTTAAAAAGAGCTATCTCTTCAAGTATCGGGGTCCGGAACTCTGTGAAATTCGCATTTTCAATGATCCTTCTGATGTCCTCTTCCATTCTGCCCCAGCGCATCGCTTTTTTGCCAAACAGGTCGTTCATCCCTTTAACTGCTGAAATCATTACAACACCCCTTCAAATTTTGTTTCGATATCTGAATAAATTTCATCCATTTTAAGATTTCCGTTAAGTCTGACAACTTTAACATGTTCCGAAAAATCGGATATCACTGTTTCATAATTTGCCTTTATCTGCTCAAGATACTCCCTGGTCTCATAAAGTTCTGTGCTATGTCTGAAAATCGAAAGCCGTTCAAGCGCCTTGTCAATGGAAACATCAATAAACACAAGGACATCAGGCATTGTAGCAAACCTGTTCACCCCTTTCACCCATTCATAGCTCACATTGACAGACTGATATGCAACGGAGCTGAAAAAATATCTGTCGGTGATGACAGTTCTTTTAGCTTTAAGGGCAGGCCAGATCCTTTCCTTCAAGTGGTTAAGCCGGTCTGCCGCAAACATCAGTGCAAGCATTTCGTGCGTAAGCGGCGAATCAGAGTCTTTTCTGGAAAGCACTTCTCTTATTATTTTTCCGGAAGACATATCGGTCGGTTCCGCAGTCAGCAGAACATCTTTTCCAATGTTTAAAAGATATCTGCTCAATTCTTTAATTGTTGTGCTCTTTCCGCTTCCGTCAATCCCTTCAACTGCAATGAACATTACTATTCTCCTGCAAATTTATATATCTTCAGATCATCAAAAAACACTTTTGAGCGCCAGTTGCCGAAAGAGAGCTTGTCAAAACCGTCACTTGTTTTAAGAGGAGCGTCATCATTATACGAAAGAAACAGCTTGTCATTAACAAACCACTTGATATCACTACCTTTTCTCACAACTCTAACTCTGTATCTCTCTCCTTTTTTCAAACGGACATCTCTCTCTTCAGACCTTTTCTTTTCGTGTTCGTGGAGCTTGGAAATGACAGAAACCCTGTTCTGCCAGCCGCCCAGAATGAAAGAATATCCATCACCGTGATCGTGAATTTTCCCATCACCCCATCCGTTGAATTTTACATCTACACCTTCACTTTCGCTCCACATTGTCAGTTCGATCACACCGTTTTGGGGAAGAGCCGCTCCCGTCAGAACCAGATTTCTGTTCTCAGCTTTTGAACTTGTGATCGCTCCGGCATCTATCTTCCAGTCACCGCCCTGAACAGTATAATTTTCTCCAAGTTCCGCCCTCTCAAAATTGTCTTCAAATATCTTCTCAAGTTTTGCTTCAGAACACGAAATAAGCAGAAAAACGGCTGAAAACAGAAAAAAAACTCTTTCTTTCACCTTTTACCTCCTTAAAAACACAGGAAAATATCAAATATAGTGATGAATGTCAAAAATGTGCCAAACCCTATAAATTAAATCCTTTCATTACTTCATCTGCCATATTCTGATTGATGCCGATATATCTCAGAGTCACGCTTGGACTTTTATGATTGAAAAGGTATTGAAGAAGGGCCACATCCTTAGTTTTCTGATACAAATGATATCCAAAGGTTTTGCGGAGCGTATG
>JAGOEX010000157.1 GCA_017997475.1 bacterium | reverse complement strand
GGCTGATCTCCCGCCGGCTTAAACACTGAATTTAATTTAAATTCCATGACAACTCCTCAGAAATCCGGTTGAATTATGCCACGAAAACGGAAAAGGGCAAATATTGAGTTCGTACCGATTGCAATAATCTAAAACGAAAATCCCAGCGCAAGTCCGTAAGTCTTTGAAACAGGATCAATTATCGGAGCAATGCTGTTTAAAGTTAAAATGGATGGCTCGGTGCTGAGTTTTTCGTATTTGGATGCTTTGGCAAGAAGAATAAATCCGCTAATAAATGAAAGAACCGCTGGACCAAGAGTAAAAACCTGCACTGTGTGTATCAGCAATGTGTCTAGTGCTATGTCAAGTCCGCAGTCATCGTTTCCACAGCTTTTATCAGCATATTTTTCTTTGTAATAATTATGGCTGTCAAAAAAGCTGTAAATGGTTATAGCAAAAAGAGGAAGTGACATGAGCATTAAAGCTCCCCCGTGTTTTTTTAATGATCTTGCAGACATTTTCTTCGTCCGTGATGCAAAACCTGACGATTCATAATATTCAGAAAGATCTTTCCCTTCAGTTCGACGCTGTGTTTTAGCGATAAGAAGATAAGACTCCGATTTGTTTAATGAATAAGAAGACGATGCATTGAAAGCAATACCGAGATTCAGGATTGATAATCCTCCAAGCAGTAGTGAATACTGTGCAGGTAAAGAGTTTGTCCCTCCGGCTTTATCGTGAATAAAAAGAACGGTTCCTGTCATCGTGGCAAGAGCTCCCACAAAAAACATTATATTTGAGGTTATTTTGTGTCCTTTGCTCCTTTTCAGATATTTTGCGGATTTAGTTTCAGCAAGTGCCTTGAAATTCTGGTTTTCAGAATTTTTAACATTTACATCTATTTCGAGGTTTTCATTTTTTATCACGGCATTATCACGGTTGACATCATTGTCGGTACAGAAAGTTTCAAAAGTTGCAATTATCACAATAAAGAAAAAAGCCGTTTTCACCATAATTCGCACTCAGAAACTCCCAAATCAAACATTCAACCAATATAGTGACTTTTAACACAGATTTTTATTTATTGGAAGGAAAATATAAAAGGGGAAAAACGGAAAAAAGAAAGTTTTTCCAACGAAAAAAAATACGATTCCCTTGACTCTAAATAAACTGATAAATATACTCCCCATGATATTTAAAGTTGTTTAAGGGGGTGGAAAATGTCAGATTTTGAAACTATTGTGGCAAAACTTATAAAACTCGGTTTCAACCGGCTTGAGGCGGAAGTATATCTAACCCTGACGAGAGAATCACCTCTGACTGGATACAGGATCGCCCAGATATTGAACAAAGCGGCGGCTAACACTTATAAGGCACTTGAATCATTGGAGAAAAAAGGCGCAGTTGTTGCAGAGGAAACTCCTACTGTAAAGCAGTATGCGGCTATACCGGTTTCAGATTATCTTGACCAGCTTGAGAGCGGACTTAGAAACGATAGAAAATTTCTTGAAGAGTCGCTCAGAGACATTAACTATTCTTTGTCCGGTGACAAGATCTATATGCTCCAGACGCTCGATCAGGTTCTTGAAAAGTGTTCGAAAATGCTTGAAAACGCATGGCATTCTGTAATAGTTGACGCTTTCCCGCCGATGCTTGCTAAAATTGCACCGATGCTTGAAAAAGCGGCAGGGAACGGAGTGAATATAATTGTCAATGCATACGAGCCGGTCGAGGTCAAAAACTGCCGTGTCATTGTGAAAAGCAATGCCGCAAAAGTCCTTACATTATGGAGCGGTGACTGGATGAACATTGCAGTTGACGGAAGGGAATATCTCATAACGGCTCTTGAAAAGGACGGAACCCTGCAGCACGCAATATGGAGCAATAGCCCCTATCTTTCATTTTTTGTGTTCAACGGATTCAGATATGAAATGCTCTTTTCAGCTCTTTCGTCAAAGATCCCTTCAGAAAAGAAGAATGAGATACTTAACAGCGCATTCGCCGATATAAACATAGATATTGCTGATCTTCCCGGCTACAAGACAATGCTCAGCCGGCTCGGAAAGAAGAATTGATCACTGAACAGGTGGTTCCCAGACGATATTTATTGTGAAAGTCATATATTCAGCTTCGTTATACATGAAACTTCCGTAAATTCCGCCGGCTCCCGGTTTATATAGTGCAATGCTGAATGTTTTAAGCGTTGTATCCCATGTAAAATCTTCGTTGAAAGAGAGGTTGTTGAATCCGATTGCCGCTCTGAACCACGAGTATCTGAACTCAAAACCTGTATAGAAATCAAAATCTTTCAGTTTGCTTCTCTTGTTGGGGAACTTCTCTTTTTCCGGTTCAAGATGATATTGCCAGCCGTTATTGAAGAAAAACATGTTATTAAAATTAAGTTCAAACTGCCAATTCAGTTTTCTTGGAATATCTTTGCCTGAAAATGTCCAGACATCGAGCGCTCCGAAACCTACATAAAGGAATTTTGTTATCACAGCACTTATTCCCAGATCAAATGAGTGTGAATTGGTGCTTCTTGTCTGTGTCGGAGCAAATTTTCCTATATAGTTGTTAACATTTAGTCCGCCGAATACGATCTTATATATGGGGAATGCAAAATTAGTTTTGATATGGTTGAGTCCTGCATGCCTTGAATACATTACTCCGCCGGCAACTTTTGATGTCTTGGAATCACTGACGGAAGCGCTCATCGAATCAAGGTAGTGATAGAGAAGAGAAAGGGTGAACTGTTGCTGAAGCATGGCGTTTGCCGGATTGAAAAGATATTGCGAGTTATGACTGAGCAGTGCACCGCATCCCTTTCCACAGTTTTGCGTGTCGATAGAATGTGAAAGTTCTCTTGCCCTTACTCCGAAAGAGGTGTCTGTCTGGATCTCAAGAGGGTCTTCTGTATACGACTGAGCATAAACATTAAAAAATGTCAGAAAACAAACGATAGTTGAAAGCAGTTTTCTTTTACTGATATGTCCCAATCAAAACCTCCTCTAACCGAAGAAAGGGAAACTATAAATAATCCAAGTCCTGATCCCGGGCTGTTTGTCCTTTTGGTGAACGGACAGCGCAGTAAGGCCTTCGGTCTTTCAAAATTGAATGAACAGTCAAAATCATTTCTGAAAACCATCTCTGTGTTACTGACGACCGCCAGTTCAAACCCCCTGCTGCCGTGCATTTTCAAATTTGAAACTATCTCATCAATAACAGGGTTCATAATATCAGCATCGGGAATAGTGTCAATTCTATATTTATGCTGGTTTTGAATTTTTATTTCAATCCCTGATTTCCGGCACAATCCCTGAACCGTCAGAATGAAATTTTCAAAGTCGTAACGGCTTTCGCTCCATTTTTTTGTGTTCTGAACAAGATGTCCGATTATGTTTATCTGCCTGCCGAATTTTATTCCCTGATTCACACGGTCGGTTATCATGTTTTCTTCAAGATATTCAAAATGTTCGAAAGGGCTGAAAATATTGACAATATCATGACCGATCCTGCTTATGAACAGATCTCCGGGTGACATAAGAATAAATTTTTCCTGATCTTCTGAATTGATCGCCATATCACTTATTACAGTAGATCCGTTGAATCTGAACTTTGAAAAAAAGTCCCGTTTGTTTTTGACAAAAAGAAGATCCACTCCTCTCAGTTTTTCATTCGAGATCTCAGAAAATCCGATCGTTTCATCAGCAAGATGTTCAAATCCGCTCCCTGTAACAGCGGCACTTTTAAACCATTTTTTATTCATTTGCAAACCCCGTCACTGAAATTTCAAGTGAACCGAGGAATTTTAATACAGCGAGTGAAACCTGCTCTCTGGAACTGCTGTCACTCCCTCCGTAAATAAGCATGATCCTTGCCGCATCGGCTCTTTGTGCTCCGAAAGTAGCGTCAACGGACATCCATCCATTATCGCCATACACTTCATTCCAGTTGTGGAACATGAATCCGCCTTTATCGTCAAGAACAACACCGTAGGCCATTTTAACAGGAATTCCAGCCGATTTCAGCAACGCAGAAAGAAGAGTTGCGTGTTCAGTACAATCTCCCGATCTGTTTTCAAGAACTTCGCCTGCTGAAAGATTACCATGACTGTAATTCTTGTTTTTAATATGTCTGAAAACAAAATTGACCATCCGTTTTATCATTTCGTTCTTATCGGGGGATCCTTTGATCACTTTTTGTGCTGCGGCAGCTATCTTCGGGTTTCCACTGTCTTCAAAAATGTTTCCCTGTGTATCCTGCGGAACCGGAAGAGCCGGGCAGAACTTTGAATTATTGTCAACTGTGACTGTTTTGCTGTTTCCCTTCTTCTGGAAACAGGTGTCAGGTATTTCCGCAATATTATCCCCGGAAACAGTGAAGTTCATTTTCGTCGCAGATCTTGGGTTCTTGACAGAGATCCCCTTGTTGGAAATAGATGTATTCACAAGGATGTCGGCATTTCCTGATTGTTCAGGTAAAGTTTGTGGTGATTTGAGATATCCATCCAGTTTATATGATATTAGCCCGTTTTGAAGGTCTGACCGCACAACGAGATCCTTATCAAGAAAGAAACTGAGAGACACCCCATCATAATTAACCGTCACTTTGAGAAGTCCTGAAGGTTCTTTTACAGCGGAATATGAAATGTTCTTCAAAGTGAGAGATTCTTCGGAAATGATCTTTGCACTGCCCCCTTTTAAAAAATCATTTTCAGAGAATTTTCTGAATATCATACTGAAAAAAGTTGCATTCTGAGGAACAGTGAATGATACAGGTTCCCTGTTGCCGTTCTTTTCTATTTCGCCACTGAAAAATCCGTTCACATTTACAGCTTTTGAATTCATTTTTGAGGACATTTCACTACTTTCAGATTCAACCGAAACAGGGAAAAAGTCTTTGCAGGTCACCTTCACGACCGATCTCGTTTCCATGCTGACAGAGTATGCGCCTCTGGTTATCCCCATTTTAGAAGTTGACTCAAGTGTAAGAATGCATTTCCCGGAGAAATCTTTGCTTTCTGTCCATTTTTCTGTGTTTTTTCCGATCTCATTTCCCATCATCGAAATGGTGTAAGTCCGTTCCTCTGACAGAATGTTGAAAAAGAAAAGAAGTAACAATGCCGCAATCACTGTTCTCATGAAGCTCCTTAGCAAAAAGTTCATAATATTATGAGATAATTAAGCAGTAAAAGCAAAAAAAAACCGGGCGGAATCCGCCCGGTTTGAAAAATAGATCAATGAATATTATTCGCAAGTACCGATCGGTGCAGAAGCAGGATCCTCAGGATTTCTCTTTGCATTTACCCAATCATAGTACTGTGTGTCTGTCCAGACAGGAACAAGTACAGCATCAGTATAGTCAAATTTACAAGTCTTATAGCCCGTGGGATTAACATCGATTCCTTCATCTGTCATAGCTTCGTCGCTGACAATTGCATCACCCGGATATTTCGGATTTGTTTCAGGTCCCGGAAGAGAACCGTCCCATTTTACAACACCGATGACTTTCCACTGACTAAGCTTGATTTTGAAATTTTTGGTTGTTTCGGCGTATTTATCAGCAGGACGGATGGCAGTTCCATTTTTTACCCTCTCTTCTCTCGGAGCATCAACACCGTCAATAAGTATATCAACTCTTGCATCAACTTCATTTACACCGTCTTCACCCTGATAATCGGCTTTACATCTGTCAACTTTGTCAGCATACTGTGATGTACAGTTAACATAACCGACAACGATGAGGTACTGGTCGTCCATGACTGCATCATCGGGGACACCGTCTCCGTTTTTATCTTCTATCGGACCAAGACCGATTGTTTCCGGGGTTTCAAAATTGTTACCACCCCATGTGTTATCAATATCAAGAGATGCATGCCATGCTATAGTTTCCTGAATCTCAGAACCTTCAGTACCTTTATCAGAGAAGGAACAGTCATCGTGTCTGAAATATCTGTAATGTTCAGGGTTGGTAGGATCGAAGGAACCCAGCGGCATTTCATTTGTACCAAGAACACCTTCAAGCGGAGTATACCCATATATCGGTGCTTCGAGACTGGTCTTTTTTATCATGTGGATGTCAATGTCTATCATTGTTCCATCCTTTTTAGCAGTTGCTTCTGTTTTTGTTCTGTAGCCCTGCTTCCATGTAAGCTGTGCAACAACACGCGCCTGAGGAATGATCTTCGGAACGACAGTAATATCAGCAGTATCGCTCACAAGATCTGTTTCAAGGTCAACTGTTTCCGCCTGAATATTGACCTTGTAATATTTTGTTTTGAATTTTTCACAATGTTTCTGGCGGCAGATAAGATAGTTAGAGAGTTTCAGGAAATAGAACTCATCTTCAACATCTTTGGGTTCTTCAC
>JAGOEX010000156.1 GCA_017997475.1 bacterium | reverse complement strand
GTATGTTACAAAGCGAATCTCTTTGTCCGCACTGCCGGCAGGGTCTATTGGAAAGTTTCATCGTCAGAATACAGAAACGAGCAGGATATTTATGATCTTGCATATTTAATTCCGTGGCATAAGTGGTTTGATGTTTCAAGGACGATCAGAGTCAGCATGGTCGGGATCAGATGTCCTCTGAAAAGTCTCAATTTTGCAGGACTTAAGATCAAAGATGCGATATGCGACAGGTTCAGAAAGGAGTGCGGCTCAAGACCCGATGTGGATCCCAATAATCCTGATATCAGAATTCACGGGTTTGTTACCGAAAAAGAGCTGGTAATTTCAATTGATACATCTGGAGACACACTTTTCAAGAGGGGATTCCGCGAAGAGACCAATGCCGCACCGATAAGAGAAAATCTTGCCGCCGGCATTCTTTATCTTGCCGGCTGGAAGCCGGGAATTCCTCTCCTTGATCCGATGTGCGGAAGCGGAACGTTCCTGATCGAAGCGGCGCAGATGTCTTTAAACATTGCTCCTGGGATATCAAGAAAATTTGCATTTGAGAAATTTAAGGATTTTGACCGCGACCTCTGGCTTAAAATTTGTGAAAAAGCGGTTGAAGAAGAACTTGATGTGACTGAACTTCCGATATTCGGCAGTGACATTTCGGCTGATGCCGTTGAAATGGCTAAAACAAATCTTAATAATGCAGGACTGCTTGAGGCGGTGACACTTAACTGTTCAGATATACTTGATATTTCAGCTCCGGCTGATAACGGTCTCATCGTTGCAAATCTTCCATACGGCGAAAGGATGGGGGAGATAAACGAACTCAGAGACCTCTATCCCAAAATAGGAGACACACTCAAGAAAAACTTTTCGGGCTGGAACGCATATCTTCTTTCTTCCGACCTTCAAATGCCTAAATTTATCCGTCTTTCCGTTTCAAAGCGGACACCTTTATTTAACGGACAGCTTGAATGCCGCCTTTTTGAATATAAAATGGTGTCAGGAAGCAACAGATCAAAGAAAGATCAATAGAATTCGATTACTTGATCAATTTTGGGTTCCAGGCATGTCACCTGACTTTTCTGACGATTAATTCTGCCTGTGATTTTAGATATTTAAGTGCGTCATCGGTGATGTCTGCGATGTTAACCCAGAGTTCTTTTCTGCCACCGTGCCTTGAGAGTTTCTTTCTTGATATGAACTCAGTAAAGCCCGGCTGGTTCCTCAAAAATATGTTGATGTCATTCCATCCGTAGGCGTTCCTTTTTTCAGATTTGAACCTTGAAACAAAAATGGTAGTTGAAGCAGAAAGGAAAGAAGGGGATTTTGAAGGATCATAATAGGACATGGGATGAAGAACGATCTCTTTTTCAGGGAATAATCTTTCAAAAGCGGCTTTCATTATGCCGTCCGGAACAACTATTCCCTTTAGCTTTCTCATATGTGATATGTCTTCAAAATCATAATCGTTTATGGCTCCGGCAATAAAAAGAAACTCCGGAAATCCGGCAGGGACGCCCCTTTTATAGATAAGAACTTTCCTTTCGATATCGCGACCTTTGAATGTGTGAAATTTCTTGATATCATCAGTTATCAGAGTGAGTTTTGTTTTTCCTGAATATTTTCTTACAGGCCCCGGTTTAACAGGTTCGATGCTTTCCGGTTCTTCTTCAATTTTATCAAGGAGCTTTTTTTCAGGAAGTGTGAAAATGAAATGTCGAGCCCTTTTTAAAAGATCTTTCTCGTCATCAGCATAACGCTGCACCATAAGGACATTCTGATATGTTTCACCAATGGAAACAGAGAGTTTGTCATCTGCGGAAAGTTTTGCTTTTGCCGATTTTATCCACCTTCCTTTATAGATAGAGCCGGAATATCCATAAAATTCAATAAGCCCTTTTTCAAAAAGTTTTGCAGATTTTCTGTCAAGGGGAAAGGTATAGTTTTTCCCATTTCCGGTCTTTCCCGGCTTAAGGATCTCAATTCCGAGCGGATATCTGTAATTCCACGATCTTTCAAGAACCTGATCTCTTAATTCACCCTGTTTTACATTCGGGAACTGAAGCTTCTCTGAAAAAACAAGGTAAGATGTATTTTCGGGGTAAATAGTTTCCGGTTTCATTGAAAGTGGAAATTCGAGTCCCTGTTTGGAAATACTTTTTTCACGGCAGCGGTTGTCACAGTTATAAAAACACTGCGGATCGCTTTTCCTTGAAATACACAGTCCGAAATCGGCGACACATATTTTATCGCTGACAAAATAGACCGGTTCCAGCCCTTTGTTTTTTGCAATATCATAGTTGGCTTTGCCGGAAACAACAGGAATGACTCTGAAATCATTGAAGAATCCATTGTGAACGAGCATTCTGAAGTTGCTGAAAAGATAAATTTTTCCGTTAAATCCGGTTTCTCTCAACGCCTTGACCACATCGGCATCAATTGTAAAAACTGAATCGAATTCACCGCTTTTTTCAAGAAACTGCTTCAAAGGGTAAAGGGTTCTTTCATAAAAAACGGCAGCAGGACGGCCCCATCTTTTAATTGAAGAGATTATTCTACCGAAATCGGCAAGATCTTCATAAACGGGGATTACAGGAATGATATCTTCAATGTCCTGTTTAAGAGGAAATATCTGTTCCGGATATTGAATGAAATAGAACTTTTCCAAATCAGGATACTGCTATTTCTTTTTAGCTGCCGCTCTCTTGGAAGCTTTAAGCGGATTGACGACTTTCTTAACTATCTTGATCTCTCTCTTTATATGGGTGGCAAATGAACATGTCTGGTCATTTTCCCAATGAAATGAAGGATCTGCATATTTTTTACAGAACTTTTTTGATTCAACTTCTTCAATCCTTTCACATCCTTCGCAGCGTTCATCGATGGGAAGTTTTGTTATTTTGGCGTATTTTTCGTTTCCGCCGGCACTTTTACCCTTAATTGCCATTTCAGCATCCTCCAAATGGTTAAGAACTTAAAAACGGGGTTATTAAACACAGTTTTTCCCGGTTGTCAATAAAAGCATAAAATTTTAGGATTTTATTTTACCATATATGCACTTTCAATGACTATCGGATCGACCGGAACATCGTCATATATCCTTACAGTAGTGGTTTTTACTTTTGACATTGCATCAACGATCTCCATCCCTTCGGTGACTGTTCCGAAAGCGGCATAGTTGTTGTCAAGAGAAGGGCAGTCCTCTGTACAGATGAAGAACTGGCTTGTAGCACTGTTGGGCTCACTGGTACGAGCCATTGAAAGGGTGTATTTCTTGTGAAGGATGTTGGGATTCCTTTCGAGTTTTATCGGTTCGACCATTGCGGTTTTCTCGTACATTCCTTTAAGCATTCCTCCGCCCTGAATGACAAATCCATCAATAATTCTGTGAAATATCAGCTTGTTATAGAATTTTGCATCGATATGCCTGATGAAATTCTTTACAGTAATGGGCATATCTTCGCCATAAAGACCCACAGTGATCTTCCCCATGGTTGTTTCAAAAACCGCTTTGTCAGTAATTTTCATTTTCTCCTCCTATTAAACGAATAAAACGAGAGCATATTATAAAAGAAAAATTATTTTTCAAATTATATGTTATAGAATTTTCTTGTTAGCTTTACGGTATTATGGTATTTATACATAATTTTTAGTTTCTGTTCCCGGAGGAGATTTAAATGTCAGAACATTTTGCGGTTTCAAAATTAACAAAACATGTTTTTTGTGTTTTGTCGGTAATTCTGTTGACGGTTCAATCGCTTTACGGGCTGAATCCGGAACAGAAGATAAACAGGTTTACAACAGAGTGTTTTGATTCATCAAAAGGTCTTCCTCAGAACACCGTTGCTGACATCATTCAGAGCAGATCGGGATATATTATTCTGGCAACGCAGGAAGGACTGGTCAAATATGACGGCAGAAAGTTCACCATGATGAGCGAGAACGGTCATCTGAATTCTTCAAGCAGGAATATTACCGGAATATTTGAGCATAAAAACGGAAACACAGTTTTTTCAACGGCCGCCGGAATTATTGATATTAAAGAAAAGAAAACCCTTTTTGACGGTGTTTTCATAAAAGATTTTGTTTATGACCGCAGTGGTGTTCTCTGGGCGGGGACATACAGTTCCGGTATAATAAGAGTTGCAACTGACGGATCTGAAACCGTTTTTACGAAAGAAGGCGGAAAGATAAATTCCAATGTTGTCAATTCGCTTTTCATGAGTTCAAAAGGGAAGATATATGCCGCAACCCTGGAGGGTGTCTCCCGTCTTGAAGAAGATAAATTTGTCCCTGTTGACGGAATATTCGCATTCGGATACAGAATAGTCGAGGACAAAAACGGCTGGATATGGGTGGCTACAGAAAGAGGACTTGCTCTTATAAAAGATGATAAGCTCGATTATATTTATACTGCAGAAGACGGCCTTAAGGATGAATCTCTCAGATCTGTATTTGCCGACAGTCTTGGAAGTTTGTGGATAGGAACGGAAAAAGGTGATCTGATCAGATTTTTCAAGGGGAAGTTTTCCAAGCTTTCAAAATCAAACACGAAGACAGGAGCCATTATTTCGATATTTGAAGACAGGGAAGGCAATATCTGGTTCGGTACTGAGGCGACCGGAGCGTGCATTGTGCGTGACGGAACGGTTTTTCAGGCAGGTATTAACACAGGCAACATCCGCTCACTCACTGAAACGGCAGATGGAGAAATATGGGCCGCAACATTCGGAGAGGGAATATATGTTCTCAAAAAAGACGAAACTGTAACAAACTTTACCATGAGCGACGGACTTAGAAGCGATTCTATCGCCACAATATTTGCCGACAGTCAGTCGAGAATATGGGTCGGTACCAGAAGGAACGGGGTTCAGATCTTCCAGAAAGGCAGATTCTATGATATTGATGCTTTCGGAAAGAACTTTTCTGAAGCCCACCCTGTATCGCCTACACTTTTCTTTGAAGATTCGAGAGGTAATATCTGGATAGCTGACAGGCACTCACATAAGCCGGTATTTACATGGAACAACGGACAGATGACCTCTTATGAGATCATTAAAGGGGAATTATCCATACTTGATATAGCTGAAAGCAGAAAAGGTATTGTGCACCTTCTTTCTCTCAAGGAGGGTGTTTTTGAATTTGATGCCAACAGCGGCGAATTCAGGAATATTCCTGTAAAGCCGGATGCGAAAATGACAGCACTGTTCTTTGACAGACAGGACAGGATGTGGATAACAACCCTTTCTCAAGGCATCATTATAAAAACGGAAAAGGGGATAGTGGAACTGAATGAAGCCAATGGACTCTACAGCAATACCGTTCATGATATTGTTCAGGATGGCAGTGGCGCTTACTGGTTCTCTACAAACAGAGGAATTTTCACTATATCGGAGAAGGATGCCGAAAAATTTATCAGCGGAGTTGCCGACAGACTTAGCCACCGTCTTTTCAAGGAAGAGGACGGAATGCCGGCAGGTGAATGTAACGGCGGCTCTCAGCCTTCGGTCATAAAGTCTTCAGACGGGACGCTCTGGTTCCCTACCATCAGAGGTGTCGTCACGATAGATCCTTCAAAGATAGAGCAGAGAGTCGAGCTGCCACCGGTTACGATCGTCAGTGCGATTATTGATAATGTCAACCATATCGATCTTGCAGCCAGAAGCGAGCTTGTGGTGCCCCCCGGAACGAAGAATATTCTGATAAATTTTACATCGCTTTATTTTTCCCATCCCGGCAAAGTGCGGTTTGAATACATGCTGGAAGGGTTTGACGGCAGTTGGAACAATGCGTCCGCAAACAGGATGGTAAATTATACGAATATCGCTCCTGGAGTTTATAAATTTCTCGTAAAGTCATATCTTGCAGACACACCTGAAAGTTATTCTGAGACCTCAATGCGTCTGGAGATCAAGCCTTTCTTTTATCAGGACAGCAGATTCCGGTCAATAGCCGCAATAATTTTCCTTCTTATGATCCTTGCAGCGTACAACCTGAAGATAAGGATACACAAGATGCGGGAAAAAGAGCTTCAGAAGACAGTCGATGAAAGAACGCAGGAACTTTTGAAAGTGAATGAAAAACTGAGACAGTCTATATTAAAAGATCCGATGACAGGTCTTTGCAACAGAAGATATCTGTTTGAAATAGAACAGCCCAGATATGAAAGAATGCTCTTCGCATCGAAAAAGAATCTTCAGAATTCTGACGGAAAACCTGTTGAACCGGAAAAAGTGACAGGTTTGTTTCTCATCGATATAGTCGGTTTGAAAAAGATCAATGAAAAGAGAGGATACGATTTCGGAGACAGACTTCTGAAAGCATTTGCAGAATCACTGAAAAGCAGTGTCAGAAAAGATGACCTTGTCGTCAGATGGGGCGGAGATGAATTCCTTGTAATACTCAACGCCACTGATCAGAGCCATCTTCCGGTATATGCAAA
>JAGOEX010000155.1 GCA_017997475.1 bacterium | reverse complement strand
CAGTATGTGTCTTCATCAATATCGGGAATTTCCGACTCCGTGTCTTCCGACTCCGCCAAGGCTTCGTCGGACAGGTCGTCGGAAAGGTCAGCATCCGTGTTATCATAATCCAGTGAATCCTGAGAGTCATGGTCGCTCTTCGGGTTATTGCCATTGCAGGATGTGCAGGAAAACAGAAAAAGTGTGAAAATCAGAATCGCAACCTTCATAAAACCCTAAAAAATCAAATAATTAACAGGTCAGATTATCTCAAAATCAGAAATTAATCAAGAAACAATATAAATAATTTGACGAAAATAATGCGAATCATTATATTAGACAGTGCTTAATTTAAGTTAGAGGAAAAGATGCAAAATCAGATAATTATTTATCAACCGGAAGTCGGCTTATCATCCCTTGAAGTTCGCCTTGAAAACGAAACTGTGTGGCTCACACAAAATCAGATGGCGGAACTTTTTGAAAAGGACAGATCAACTATCACTGAACACATTATCAACATTTATGAAGAGGGCGAGCTTGATGAAAATTCAACTCGTGGGAATTTCCCACTAGTTCGAATTGAGGGTGGCAGGAAGGTGTCAAGAAAAGTGGATTTCTTCAACCTTGATGTAATAATTTCAGTCGGTTATCGCGTCAAATCAAAACGGGGAACACAGTTTAGAATCTGGGCAAACAATGTGCTGAAAGACTATCTTATGAAAGGGTATGCACTCAACCAGCGGATCGAGCATATCGAAGAAAAACTCTTTGAACATGATAAAAAGTTTGAACTCATAATTCAGCAGGCAATTCCACTAAAAGAAGGAGTGTTTTTTGAAGGACAGGTGTTCGATGCTTATGAGCTTGTCGTTTCATTCATAAAAGAAGCGAAAAGATCTATTGTTCTTGTTGACAATTATGTTGATGAAACAGTTCTTTCGATGCTTTCAAAACGGAAAGATCAAGTAAAAGCGAGTATTTACACTGCTAATCTTTCGAAAGAACTTTCTCTTGATCTTAAAAAACACAACGCTCAGTATGCACCTGTTGAAATAAAGGTTTTTGGCAAATCACATGACCGTTTTCTTATAATTGATGAAAAAACTATCTATCATATCGGTGGCTCACTCAAAGATCTTGGAAAAAAGTTGTTTGCATTTTCAAGGATTGAAATCGACCCTCAAATCATTTTAAATTATTTAAAGGATTCCTAAATTGTACGAAGACGGGGAAATTAAAAATTTCAGGTGTAATGGCTTACTCTTTTGAAAAGTAATCTTCCAAAGTATAGTGTTTAAGTCCTTTTTCCTGATCGATCTCAAGAAGATAATTTGCATACACATTTGTATATTTTGTAACGGTTCTGTCTTTGTCGGGCCAGCGGACTTCAATTTCTTCTATTTCGCAGATATTTCCAAGTCCTATTATCTGGAGAGAGTCATTCTGGAAACCTGTAAGTCCGTAAGAACTTTGAACTTCTCTGATGAATTCCTTCCCGCCTGCTTTCACGATTATCCTTGCTCCTATTGCCGATCTGTTCGCTTTTGAGCCGGTAATACTGATAATGACTTTGTTGGCATCGGCCCCTGTATCATTTCTCAGCACTGTAACCCACTGTTTTTCAGGTCTTTTGTTATAATCAGCCGTATCTGTTCCCCACCTCATCATTGAAACACCGACTATCAGATCATAATCGCCATCCCTGTCAATATCGACCAATGCTCCGCCGTGAGCTCTCGGTATCTGTGCTCCGGCATCTTTTCCTGTTTCTTTAAATTTTCCATCTTGCTGCTGCTGAAAAAGAAGTGCTTTTGTTCCGTCATAGTCAGAACTTAAAATATAAATGTCCATTTTCCCGTCATTATCAAAATCTGCCGCCAGTCCGCCAAGATCTCCGTCATTCCAGCCGCCTGTTCTTGCCCTTGTTATTCCGCTTTCCTTCTCGTCAACCCGTCTGAAAGGTTTTTCAGGAAATCCGTCATTCATAATTAACATTGACTTGTCACTTGCAGAACCGATATGCCAGTGGGCAAGCTCGATCGCAAACATGTCCATGTCTCCGTCACCGTCAAAATCGGCACACAAAGTTCCTGAAGAATTTCCGCCGAGCCGGTGCGGCTGATCTGAAAAACCGGGCGTCCACGAATAACTTCCGCAGGTTATTGAAGGACTTGGTGCGTCTTTGCAGTACTCAGTATCCTTATTTGCCGCATCAGCACAGAAACATCTGAAAAACTGGTCATCGCTGTAATCCTCAATACCGTCACTTGCAAAATTTGAAGAAATGGACAGGTCTTCAAAAGTGCCGTCACCTTTATTGCGGTAGAACATATTGAACGACCTGCCGTAAGTAGTCGTCATGATGTCTGTATATCCGTCACCGTCAACATCGCAAGAGGCAACTCCCCATGTCGCTTTATGATTTTTTCCTGATACAAGAGTTTCATCACTCACTTTCTGTGTTTCGACACCGCTTCCTTTTGTCATCTCTTTGAACTTTCCGTCACCAAGTCCTTTGTAGAGATTATCCTGTTCGCACGAATCAAGCACACCGTAATCGTTATAATGTCTTCCTGCAAACATATCGAGAATCCCGTCAAGATCGTAATCAAAGAATGATATTCCGGCAAATGCCTCATACATCGAAGGACCGAAATCGTAAAATGGTCCGGGCTTGAAAGTGCCGTCACCGTTGTTGAGATATACTTTCGTCCTGTCATCCATATAGCCGTCAGTTGTATAAGATGATTTATCAACATATACTACATTCAGGGCATCCAGATCACCGTCGTTATCCATGTCGGCAAAAACAACATAACTTGAAGCAAGCCCGTTTGTCCCTTCCTTATCTTTGAACAACCCGCTTGTGAATGTAACATCTTCAAAAGCATTGCCTTTTTTGTTCTTCAACAATCTGTAAAGACCTTTCGGAGCGGATGGATCTTCTCTAAGTTTTGAAGAAAGAGTAACATAAATATCAGACCATCTGTCGCCATCAATATCGGCAATTGTTATCTGACTTCCAAGAACATCCATCCCCTTCAGACCGAGCTCTTCAGTAATATCCGTGAATTTCAGCTCATAAGGCCCATCCCCCGGGGTCTTGCAGATCGGAGTTATCCCTTCATCATCAGTCAATTCATCAGCATCATTCACATTTTCATCATCGTTTTCCACTTTCTTGTCATCTCCGCATGACACAATAAAAAAAACCGCAAAAACAACTGAAATAATAAAAATCTTTTTCAATTTATCCTCCAAGAACTTAATTTTGACACACGAATTGGTTTATATCACAAGAGCGTAAAAGATTCAAGAAAGGGAATAGATTAAAGGATTAAATGTTATTCCTTATACTTTTTGAAAGCGATCGTGGAATTGTGTCCGCCGAATCCGAGTGAATTTGAAAGTGCGAAATTCACAACTTTCTTTCTGGGTGCGTTCGGAACATAATCAAGATCACATTCTGGATCGGGAACTTCATAATTCATCGTGGGCGGCATTTCATCATGAACAATTGCACAGATCGTAGCGATCGCTTCAACTGCTCCGGCTCCGCCGAGAAGATGTCCCGTCATTGATTTTGTCGAGCTTACCGCTAATTTATATGCATGTTCGCCGAAAACACTCTTTATCGCCTTGGTTTCAAGCATATCGTTGAAATATGTGCTTGTTCCGTGAGCATTGATATAATCAACATCTTCAGGTTTCATCCCTGAATCGGCAATGGCCCTTTCCATTGACCTTTGTGCTCCCTTCCCCTCAGGATGAGGCGCTGTAACATGATAAGAATCTGCGGCCATGCCGTATCCTATCATTTCAGCATATATTTTCGCCCCTCTTTTCAAAGCATGACCTAGCTCTTCAAGAATGAGCATTCCGCCACCTTCCGCCATTACAAAACCATCCCGTTCCTTGTCAAACGGACGGCTTGACTTTTCAGGTGCATCGTTTCTTGTCGAAAGAGCTTTCATCGATGTGAAACCAGCTATCGCAAGCGGAGTAATTGACGCCTCGCTTCCTCCGGCAATCATCATGTCAGCATCACCGCGCTGAATGCATTTTAGCGCTTCGCCTATTGCGTTTGTTGAAGAAGCACATGCAGTTACCGTTGTCATGCTCGGCCCCATCGCATTGAAAAGGATCGAAAGATGACCCGTTGCAATGTTTGAGATCATCATCGGAATGAAGTTAGGGCTTATCCTTTTAGGGCCTCTTTCCATGAGTATCCGGTGCTGTTCCTCAAGGGTCGCCATACCGCCTATGCCCGATCCGAGATAGACACCGAAACTGTCTTTGTCAACTGTTTCAATATCAATGCCGGCATCGTCGATCGCCTGTTTAGCCGCCGCAACTGCGAACTGAGTATATCTGTCCATCCTTCTGTACTCGGTCTTATCAATATAAAGACCCATGTCAAAATCCTTGATCTCTCCGGCTATCTTTGAATTGAAATCAGTCGTGTCAAAACCCGTGATAAGAGATATTCCGTTCTTTCCTGCAAGCAGATTTCCCCAGTAATTTTTCCATCCGCTGCCGACCGGAGTAACACAACCCATACCGGTAACTACAACTCTCCTGTTCATTCCCCTACCTCACTTTAATTTTTGAGGAAAATTTTTCTTAAGCTTCCTTCTTCGCCTTTATGTAATTTGCGATATCGCCCAGATTTTTGAACTGGTTGACATCTTCATCAGGAATCTCGATCCCGAAAGTATCCTCGATCTTCATAACGATCTCAACCGCATCAAGAGAATCGACTTCAAGGTCACCCATAAGTGATGTCTGCGGCGTAATGTTGGAAACGTCATCAAGTGCAAGATGTTCTTTAACGAGTTCAACGATCTTTTCAAAATACATAACAACCTCCATAAATTATTTACTTTTTAACAGCTCATCAAAGAGCCATTCCACCATCAACTTTTAAAACCTGACCCGTCATATATCTGGATCTGTCTTCACACAGAAACGCAACAACTTCTGCAATTTCCTCCGGCTCACCGTATCTTTTAAGAGGAATATTTGCCATATATGCTTTTTTAACCTCTTCCGGAAGTGCTTCTGTCATTTTTGTATTTATGAAACCGGGAGCAACTGCATTCACTCTCACACCTTTGCTTCCGATCTCTTTTGCAATAGATTTGGTAAAACCGATCACACCGGCTTTTGATGCACTGTAATTTGCCTGACCCGCATTACCCGTTATCCCGACAACAGAAGTAATGTTCACGATACTTCCGCCTTTCTGCTGCATCATTGGTCTGACAACAGCTTTCGTGCATAGAAATACCCCTTTCAGATTGACATCAAGAACGCTCTGCCAGTCCGATTCCTTCATTTTCATCAAAAGTCCGTCTCTTGTAATTCCAGCATTGTTGACAAGAATATCAATATGTCCGAACTTCTCGATCACTTTTGCGATCATGCCGTTCACTTCCTCTTCAACAGTTACATTTGCAGAAACTGCCTGAGCTTCGACACCGAACGACTTGAGTTCATTGACTGTATCATCTGCAGTTTCCGGAGCTCCTATAGCATTGATCACAACATTTGCACCCATTGACGCAAGCTTTATAGCTATTGCTTTTCCTATACCTCTGTAACCGCCTGTCACAACAGCGGTCTTCCCTTTTAATGTCATCAGTTGCCCCCCTTATTTTTTGCATCAACAAAATTTTTAAATGAAACCATATCTTCAACATTATAAATATCGACTTTTGCCCCTTTTGATTTTGCTATTCTCTTCACAAATCCTGATAATGCCTTGCCCGGACCGATCTCAACGAACGAATCGACCCCTTCATCTATCATCAACTCGATCGAAGGAACCCAAAGAACCGAATTGTTCACCTGCCTGACAAGAGCCGGAACAACCTCTTCATGGCTTTTGAGCACTTTCGCCTCAGCATTCGAAACAACATGCTTATTCAGCGGATTAACTTCAGTATTTTTAAGCACTTCATGAAGTTTTTCAGCCGCGGGCTTAAGAAGAGAAGAATGAAACGGGGCACTTACAGGAAGCATCACCGCCTTCATCGCACCGTTTTCGAGTGCAAATTTGACCGCCGCTTCGACTCCTGCAGTTTCTCCTGATATCACCAACTGTTCATGACTGTTGAAATTTGCTATTTCGACTATTCCATGCACTGATGCCTGCCTTAAAGATTCCTTCAACTTATCTATCGGCATTCCTATTACTGCCGCCATCGCACCGCGACCCGCAGGAACTGCTTCCTGCATGAACTTTCCGCGCTGCCTTACAACTGAAACCGCATCTTTGAACTTCAATGAGCCCGCTTTGACAAGTGCGGAATATTCACCAAGACTAAGCCCCGCCGTAAAGTCACAATCAAAACCTTCCTCATTAACAGCCGTCAGAGCAGCAATTGAGGCAGTAAGAATTGACGGCTGAGTAACCTCTGTCTGCTTGAGATCTTCGTCAGTTCCCTCCATTACCAGCTTGAGCATGTCGTATCCG
>JAGOEX010000154.1 GCA_017997475.1 bacterium | reverse complement strand
ATGGCTCTTGTTTTTCCGGGTTCTTTCTGGAGCTGGTAGTGAAGATGCGGCGCGAACGATCTGCCTGTGTTGCCGACATCGGCTATGTGATCTCCTGCTTTGAATGTATCTCCGGGTTTGACGAGAACTTTGTCAAGATGGAGAAGGATCATTATAATTTTCGGACTGGTGTTCACTTCGGCTTCGATCGAAAATCCGTTGTATCTTTTTTTCCAGTTGGTTCTGAGAACTTTTCCGCTCCACGGTGCATAAACAGGCGTTCCTTCGAGTGCCTTGAAATCAATCCCATCGTGTTTGGGGCGACGGTCTTTGAGGACAGAAGTGATCTGTATCCATTCTTTAAGTGGTGAATTTTTCAGCGGTTTTTCTGTTGCATGTCCCGATTCGTCAAAAAAAGCGGGAAACTTTCTTTCCGATGGTTTGAATGAATAGAACGAAAAAGTCTTTTTCAGTTTTTTTGAATAATATTTCATTGCAAGGATCTCAATATCATCTGGAATATCTTCTCTTGTTCTTTTCTCTTCATCCGGAACGATCCTGAAAACGGCACTGATATGATCTCCAGGATAGAGATCCTTCCTTATATCAAGCGAAAAGACCAGATTCCTCGCAATGTGAGCCGACAGAAGTTCACTGAGTCTTTTGTTCCCGGTTTTCTGTGCAAGATCTGCTATTACTGAACTGTCGCCGAAAGTGTTGTAAAAACTTGCAGTTACAGGTATCGAAAATGAATATTTATTTATCTGTTCCACCTGCATAACATCTTCATCGGGAACTGCTTCGTCATTGTTCATTTCAGCATTGCGCTCATCACACTCTTTAACAGAAAGACACTCCCTGCTTTGACACTCAAGCAGAGCATCTGAAAGCTCCCTTTCAACCAATACCGATCTGACAACAACGGCAAGAAAAACGACAAGTAAAGATAAAAAAAGGATTTCCCACTTTGATTTTAAGATTTCGCTCATGATTTATACCATCTCAGTTTTCAACAGGAAGGAATATATTTGAATGGATTTAATATGGCAATAAAAAAAAGAGAGTCGTCTTACTTGACCATTTTAAGAGCGTCGTCAATACTCGGAGTTATGTAATCGGCACCAATCTCTTTATCAAGACCGTATTTTATAAGTGCGTTCATAACCTGACTCCCCGGCTGAACACCCGAAAGAATAAGCTTCACTTTGACCCTTGTACATTTCTCCTGAAGCTCAAAAAGTGCGTTTATGCCGGTTGCATCAATTGCAGGCACATGTCTCATTCTAAGTATGAATGCTCTCGGAGCAACTTCTATCGATGCTATCGTATCTTTAAGTTTGTCCGCTATTGCAAAAAAGAAAGGACCGTTTATCTCATATACTTCCACATCTTTCGGAACGACCTTGTTTTTTATAGCATCTTTGTCGTAACCATCATCGATATTTTTCTCAAAAAGCCATTCACAAGAGGAAATGTTTGTCACTTCGCCCATTCTCTTCATGAAAAGTACCGCCGCAAGAACAACACCCACCTGCACAGCAACAGTAAGATCGATGAGCACAGTAAGTCCGAAAGTGAGAACCATGACTATCGCATCACTTTTGGGTGCCTTGAAAAGTCTTTTGAACCTGTGGATTTCACTCATATCGAAAGAAACGACCATGAGAACTCCGGCAAGAGCAGTCAGCGGGATCTTTACCGCAACCGGTGCAAGAAGGAGCATGAACAGAAAAAGTGTCGCCGCATGAACTATTCCTGAAACCGGCGAAAGTGCACCCGATTTGATATTGGTCGCCGTTCTTGCAATGGCTCCAGTTGCAGGAATACCACCGAAAAAGACAGAAGCAATATTTGCAAAACCCTGTGCGGCAAGTTCAGTATTTGAGTCATGTCTGTCACCTGTCATACCGTCTGCAACAACCGCGGAAAGAAGGGACTCTATTCCCGCAAGAAGTGCGATCGTTATCGCATCAGGCATCACCGCTCTGACTTTTGCAAGAGTAAAAGCCGGGAAAGAAGGAACCGGCAGCATTGAAGGGAGAGAACCGAACTTCGATCCGATCGTCTCTACATCCATTCCGGCAAAAAAGGCGATAAGAGTGACAACAGTAACGGCTGTGAAAGCGGCAGGAACACGGGGGATCTTCTTTCTTATGATCAAAATGATCGCAACTGTCAGAAATCCTGCGGCAAGCGCCTGTAAATTCGCTGTTGAAATATTCTGAAATATCACCTGCCATTTTCCGACAAACTCAGGTGGATTCTTTCCGGCCGTTATACCTGCAAAATCTTTTATCTGACTTGAGAAAATAAGCAGTCCTATCCCTGTCGTAAACCCTGTTGTGACTGGATAAGGTATGTATTTTATTACGGTTCCCAGTTTTGCAAAACCCATGACAAGAAGCATTATTCCGGCAAGAAGTGTTGCAAGAAGAAGTCCGTCATAGCCGTGTTTTGAAATTACATTGAACACTATGACGATGAATGCCCCTGTCGGTCCGCCGATCTGATATCTGCTTCCGCCGAGAAATGAGATCAGAAAGCCACCGATTATAGCCGTATAGAGCCCTTTTTCAGGAGTCGCCCCTGAAGCAATTGCAAAAGCCATTGCAAGAGGAAGAGCGACAACACCGACAGTAAGACCGCTGAAAAGATCTTTCGAAAACATTTTCGAAGTGTAACCTTCCTTCAAAACCTTAAACAATTTCGGATACATGTAGAAAGAAATAAAACCAATTACTTTTTGCATTTCAACCTCAATTTTTACAGGAACAAATTAACTGCTGGAAAATATTCTTTTAAACTTTAAAGTCAAATGATTTTTGAAAAATTATTGAAATTGCTTAGAAAGTGAACTTTACATTGCCGAAGAATGCATTTCCTGTTTTCTTAACATCGGTCTTTTCTGTAATGACCTGCTCCCACTGGAAACCGGGGGTAAAATGATCAAAGAATGTCCAGAAAACTGAAACCCACACTGCATCGTTCTGATCATACACCGCCTGGTCGTGATTTGTATATTCACCGCTGAGACCGACAGAAAGTCTAAGTCCTTTGTACGGCTTAAGTGAAAGTTCAGCCCAGTAGCCCTGTGCCTTCAATGAGTCAACTATGTATCCGTCAGCATCTTTGATCAAACTTCCGCCAAAGAAACCGAACATATCAAGGTTTGCACCCATAAAGTATTTTCCCTGAATTTCCGCATACTTATGCGAAAGTTTGAGAGCAGTGTTGAACATCCACACTTCAACTTCGTCACCATAAACGATGTTGTCCTGTTTTTTTATCTTATCCGTCTCTTCATCAATAACATAACTTTCCGCATTATTTACTTTTATCCCGTCAACATAATTTTCCCTGCCGTATGCACCGCCTGCCGCCCAGAGAAGATCAATACCTGCAAAATTTGCTTTGAGGTAAAGTTGGCCCTGAATGCTCGGCCAATGGGAAACATCACCTGCATCAAAATTGACTTCAAGGAAATTACCGTTATTTGCACTTGCACCTGTGATCGGCTTTGCAACTCCGAATTTCAGCCCGACACAAGTTGGACCGGCTTTCTGCGCAACTTCAAGCTCTGCAACAGGGAGCCGTGACCAGAGGTTGCCTTTGCCCCAGCCGTAACCCGGATTGATCATATTGGGGAAAATAGGAATAGTAGCTGTCGCCCAGCTCTGACCGGCTAATAAAGAAAGGGTTGTCCCTGTTTTAAAGGTTTTTCCGATCTTCAGATATGCATGTCTCATCCTGAGACCGACATTTGATTCAGCCATTCCCGATTTTGCAAGACCGCCGAGGAAGTCAACTTCAAATTTTCCTGAAAGATCAACTGCGGTAACATAAGGAATTGAAACATCAAGACCGAGCCGTGTGTTTCTTGCAGAAATGTTTGATGTTGAACCATTTTCATCTTTTACAAAAAGCATAAGATCGTTGTACTGGAAAGTTGAGTCCGTAGCATATCCTGCAAGTTCAAAAAAACCGTAAGGTTTGAATTTAACTATCTTTTCTTCTTTCTTTTCCGGAGCTTTCACTTCTTCTTTCTTTTCAGCAACTTTCTCTTCAACTTTCGGAGCTTCCACTTTGGTTTTCAAGTTATTGAATTCCTTTTTGAGAAGTTCGATTTCCGCATCTCTTTTCTCAAGACCTTTCTTAAGCTCTTCAAGATCTTTTGTTAAAGTGACCACCTGTTCTTCAGGATCAACTTCATCTGCCTCAGCTTTTGCTTCCTCAGCTTTTGCTTCCTCAGTTTTTGTTTCCTCAGCTTTCGGCTCTTCAGCTTTCGGTTGAGGTTGAGCCGGTTCCTGTGCAGTCAAAACAAGAACTGCAAATAAAGAAACCATTAAAATCCAGAATTTTTTCATTTTTTCCCTCCTAAAAACAACATATCATTAAAATAAGGACCGCTAACCATTATGGTTTTTTCGCGTGCATAATATTTTTTCATAACTAGTCCGTCAATTTTTTCTCAAAAACAACTCTTTGCGGATTGCAGTAAATATTGAAATTTCCTCCCCTTGCAAAACCTATGAGAGTCATTCCGTTCTCAACTGCAAGTTCCACAGCTCTCAATGTCGGAGCACTTCTTGAAATGATGACACTTATATCACAGTTTGCAATTTTCATAACGATTTCTGAAGAAATTCTGCCGCTTGTCAGAAGAATTTTATCATTTACTGGCTGTCTTAAAAGATACATGTGTCCGATAACTTTATCAACTGCATTGTGCCGGCCGATATCCTCCCTGAAAACGAGTATAGAATTCCCGTCTGAGATCGCGGCACTGTGAACTCCTCCCGTAGTCTTGAAAATAGCACTTTCAGAGTTGAACTCATTCATCAGGATACCGATTCTTTCAGCATTGACAGTAACTTCAGGAAGTTCTGATCTTTTTTTATCATTCTTGAAAAAAACCATTTTCCCGCCACCGCAACCGACCGGCTCAAGCTTGGACAGGATCATTTCCTTTATCGGGGCATCATCTGTCAGATCAAACTGAACGACACCTTTTTCCCTGTCAAACTGAATACTTGCAATGTCGGTTTTTGAAAGAAGGCCTGAAGTGTAAAGATACCCTGCCGCAAGATCATCAATGTCAGACGGTGAACAGAGAACTGTCGTGAGTTCCCTTTTCTGATATGCGATCGTAAGCTTCAGTTCAGTCACCAGATCATCAACCAGCGTCTGCCTGACCCCGTTCCTGTATTTCATTATCTCCAGCTTTGAGATCATCATCCTTTCATTACCTCCTCGGCATGGAAAATGTCGTGTCTGGTATTGATATTCGTAAAAGCTTTTCTGTTGCGGGCATTATCAGCGATGTCCCAGTATTTCAGAATTGTTAAATGGAAAAAACTTCTGACAGAATAGCTTTCGCCCGACAGAATGTGCTTTTCAATGACATCTGCGACAACTTTTGAATATACGGCATGAAGGGGCTCAATGTAATCACCTATTCTCGGAACAAGAATGTCGCATTCCGACCTTTGAAATTCAGCTATTTCATCTATTATGATCTCTCTATCAAGAAAGGGCATATCGCATGAAACGCAGAAAACTGCGTCTCCTGCTGCATTTTTTAAAGCTGCGTGTATTCCTCCCAGAGGTCCGATATTTTTAAAGATATCTGTCACCACTTTAACATTTTCAAAATCGCAGTAATGTTCCGGCTCCCTTGCAACAACTATCGTTTCGCTGAATATTCCTTCTGTCACAGCAAGAAATTTTTCCATGTTGGTCTTCCCGCCAACCTTCAGAAAGGCCTTGTTCTCACCGTCAAGACGGGTCGCCTTTCCACCTGCAAGAATCGCACATGACATATTGCTGATCGACATAAATCCTCAAAAATATTAAAAAAAAGCAGCCCCGTTTGAAAGGAGCTGCCTTAAAACTAAAATCTGTCCGGTTTATGCTTTTTCATCTGCAAGAGATTTGTTGTTAAGCGTAAATGCTATTGCAACACCGAGCGCAAGCATTATAGCACCTGCGATGAAAGTATATGTCGCAGCATTTTCCGCATAGTTGTCTTTGATGAAAGCAGCTATCTGGGGACCAACTATACCACCTATTGACCAGGCAGTAAGAATGACACCGTAAACAACCGGCATCAGCTTAGCTGTGAAAATATCACCGACGAAAGAAGGCATTGTTCCGAAACCGCCGCCGTAGCAAAGGAGAACATAGCATACCATTGCGCCGAATATCCACGGATTGGAAACATACATCAGAGAAACGAAAACTATTATCTGTGTTCCGAGAATAAGACGGAACGCCTGAATTCTGCCGATCTTGTCAGAAAGACCGCCCCAGAAGAAACGGCCTACACCGTTAAAAAGTGAACTAATCGCGATAAGTGTTGCGCCTGCAGCTGCAAGTCCCGCTGTATCAAGCGTGGAGCCGCCTTTTTTAAGGAGATCCTGCATCATCGGAGACTGAAGACCGATGAACATGATGCCTGCAGAAATGTTAAGGAAGAATATTA
>JAGOEX010000153.1 GCA_017997475.1 bacterium | reverse complement strand
AGAATGGATACGACATGAAAAAAGGGACAGGAAGGGGTGATGCCGCAATGTACACACTCCGTTTTGAGGCAAACCCTTTCGGAGCTAAGTCATACAATGAAAGTTCATGGGACATTGATAAACCCTATATGATGTTCGCATTCAACTGGGGCAAAAGTATAGACCTTGAAATAACGGATGCTAAAAAAGATGCCGGGATGATAGGTGTTGACGGAATCATCAGTTGGCAGGGTGTGAGTGTTTCAGGTGGCTGGTCAATGTTTACAAGCACATACCCTAAGTCTTTTGAAAGAGAAAAGATCGATAACAATGAGCCGTTCGATTCTTCATGGAAAACAGAAGGTTTTTATGTTCAGGCGGCGGCATTTGTTCCTCTTGCTTTCTGGAAGATAGATCTCAGAAGACATCTGGAGTTCAAATTCAGATATGAGGAATTCGATCCTTTCAGACCGATGAGTGACAATCTTTATACTGAAGCAATGCTTGAAGAATTCGTTCCTGTCGGGATAAACACTCCGCAGGATAGAAAAACCAAAGTTATGACAATAGGCGCCAATGTATATTTTGATCTTATGGGTTGGAAGAACAAAGTGAAAATAAGTTTTGACTACTCTATCAGAGATGAACTTGAAAGTTTCAGGGATCTGAATGACCTTAACAGTAACGGAGAAGGAAAATTGAAAAATGTTCAGTTAAGGAATGATATGTGGATACTTCAGTTACAACTTGCTTTATAAATATTTAACGGAGATTACAATGAAAAAGATCTTTATGGTCCTTCTGTTTTTATTTGCTGTGTCATGTGATGTAAGGGACAGCGGTGAATTTCTAGGGGGTGACGACAAAAAAGATGATGAGAATAATGTTAAGCCGGATACTAATCAGACCGTTGATGATAATGAAAAACCTGATGAAATTGAAGAACAGAAACCTGTCTGCGGTGATTCAAAAGTTGAAGGGACGGAAGTTTGTGACACAGGAGAAAAACCGTGTTCGGAACTTGAACTTGGTGAAGGAACGGCAACTTGCAAAGATGATTGTACCGGATGGAATACTGAAAACTGTGAAAGTCAGGCAGAGTGCGGAAACAACACAGTTGAGGGTGATGAACAGTGTGACGGAAATGAAAAACCGTGTTCGGAAGTAGGCGACTTTACGGACGGAACGGCTACCTGCGGGACGGATTGTCTGTGGGATACATCAAGTTGTGAAAAGGCACAGCCGGGGATAGTAGACCCGATTTGCGGAACCAATAAAGGCAATGAAGAGAGAAACGAACTGAAATCTTTTGTTGAAGAAAGAGTTCTGGGAGACAGCCCTGAGGCGGAGTGGGTAAGGTTAAGCTGGCAGTCAAACCCGGCAATTTCAATGACTGTTACATGGACCACAAGGGACAGCAGCGCTGATAAAATGACGAAATCCACAATACTGAGAGTCAGTAAGAATGAGGATATGAGCGATTATATCGAGATAAATAAAGACAATTCCGGAAGTATGATCGGTTCAGCAAGGACTCTGCCTTTCAGCAGTGCATGGAGAACTGTTCATACGGCTGAGATCTGCGGACTTGATCCAGACACGAAATATTATTATCAGGTTGGAGGAATAGGAGCCGACAGCACTGAAAATTTTAGCGAAACTTATCATTTCAGAACTGCTCCCGATCCGAGACTTCCGGCAGAAGATATCAAGTTCACTTTTATTGCAATGGGCGATTCCAGAGGAGCTCCTGACCGTCTTGCAAGGACAATGGAAGGGGCTATGAGCAAAGATCCGCTTTTCATCAGTTTCGGCGGAGATTTTGTTGATGACGGAACTTCTCAGAAACAGTGGGATGATCTTTTTGAAGCATGCAAAGATGTTCTTCCTTATATTCCTGTCCTTTCTGTTGTAGGAAATCATGAGAAGAATGCAGTAAATTACTATGCACAGCTTGCACTTCCCGGTAATGAAAGATGGTACGGAATGGTTGTCGGAAACGCTGTTTTTGTAAATCTTGAGGATTGCTGGAGCGGAGCCGGGATGGCGGGCTCTTACGGTATTGCGTGCAACGGGACAATGACGCTTGATAAATCGATAGGAGAAACTCAGAAACAGTTCATGAACACTCTTTTCGGTGCAAATTCAGCTCTTCCATGGAAATTTGTTGTTCACCACAGACCGACATACAGCGAAACGACAGACCTTACTCACGGCGGAAGCTTTAACAGTGATCTGAAATCTCTCTGGAACCCTGTTTACGAACAGTATAATGTAACAATGGTGTTCAGTGGCCATGATCATTTTTATCAGAGACACAAACCGCTTATCGGAGGGAATGTTGTAGATAATGCGGCAGGTGTTCATTATATTGTTACAGCAGGGGCGGGAGCAAGTCTTTATGATGTTAAAAATGCAGGAACAGTGGCGGTCACTAAATCTGCAATTCACTATGTTGCTGTAAACATTGACGGAAAGAATATCGATATGGAATCAGTCGAGCTCAATTCTGATTCCGGTGCTGTTGTCGGGAATATTGATACCTTGAATTTTTCGAAATAATTTCTTATTATCCGGCTGATATCTGTGTGAGGATAGAATGAAGAAAGTAATTTTTTTAGCTGCTGTACTTTTTCTGTTTCATATAAATGCTGATGAAGATGTTGCAAAAATGACGATGATAGTTACTGCCGACCGGGAGCCGGTCTATTTAAAGAACAGTCCTGAAATTGTGACTGTTGTCACTGCTGAAGAGATTAATAGGCTTCATGCGAATTCAACTACTGAGGTGCTTGAAAAAGTGGCTGGTGTTTTCATGGAAACAGGGACGGGAAGCGGTTTCCCGAAAAGGGGAGTCGCCTCAATTAACGGTCTTCCTGCAAATTATGTCCTTGTTCTTTTAAACGGTGCACGGCTGCTGAGTGAACACATTCACACAGGTCAGAATATTGATATGATTCCGCCGGAAAGCATTGAAAGAATTGAGATAATTAAATCTGCCGCATCTGCTCAGTACGGAAGTGATGCGATCGGCGGAGTTATAAACATTATTACATCGAAAAAAGCAAAAAAAACCGAAGGGAAAGTTTACGGAACATATGGTTCATATAAGACGATGAACGCTGGTGGAAAACTCACTTCTCCACTTGGTGAAAAAGCAGTGCTGTCCCTTTTTGCCGATGTAGAAAGAAGTGACGGGATACCCTTGCTTGAGCCGGCACACAGAGTTGAAAATGAGGGGTACAACAAAGTTTCGCTGATTAATTCACTTATACTCGACCCTGCTAAATGGTTCAGTGCTGAATTTAACGGGAATTTCTTTTCAAACAGGATGCAATTCAGGAATGAGCGTGTTTACAGCCGGCTTATCATGCCAAGTGGAAAAGCACAGATAAAATTCAATAAAGAGTGGTCATTGAACAGTCAGATTGAATATGCGGACTGGGGAAATGAAGCAAGTGAAGAGACAAACCGGCTTGTAATTCCTCAGCTTTACACAACATGGAAGGGATTTAACAACAAGAATCTTCTCAATTTCGGAGTTGATTACCGTCACAGCTGGTTTGAAAGAAGTGCAATAGACGGTGTTAAGGATCAGTTTATGTTCGGGATCTTTGCGCATGATGCTCTGAAAATTACAGATCAGTGGCACATTTCGCTTTCACTTCGTCTTGACATTCCTGAAGATCTGAATCCGGTTTTTTCACCGAAACTTGCTGTGATGTATAAGCCGCTTGATGATCTGAAATTCCGTTTTGCATTTGCAAGAGGGTTTCATGCACCTTCTGTTCAGGAGCTTTATGAAGAAGGTTATGGACATGGAGGGACTGCTTACCGCTTCGGGAACGAAGATCTTAAGCCGGAATACAGCACGGCTTTTTCATTAAGCACTGAATATTCTCCTCACAAAACTATAGAATTTTTTATAAACGGTCATTTAAGCATAATTGATAATTTTATCACTCCTCAGTATCAGGGACCGTGGGAGGAAGATCCTTCAGTTGATGTCTGGAGAAGGGAAAACCTGATAAAAGCTTTTGTTTACGGAGTTGAATTCTCCTCAAAATGGACTCCGGTAGAGTGGTCGTGGATCAAAGTCGGATACAGTTATGCAGGAAACAAGGATAGAGATACAGATAGAGAACTCAGATTCCAGCCGGGTCATTCGGTAAATGCTTCATTGAATTTCGAAAGAGATCTTACACCTAAGTGGCAGATCGGCGGATTTTTCTCATTTCTTGGCGGATTTGACAGAAAATCGTGGAGCTGGAAACCGGCAAAAGGGGCAGACAGAACTGACGAATCCGGTTTCATAACAGAACTCAAGGATTACCAGATGCTTTCAATCGGAGCTCAAGTCACATACGACAAAACATATCAGCTCTCATTCAAAGCGAACAACCTCCTCGGACAGGACATCGAACACCTTGACGACGCTCTCACAGTCATTGACGGCGAACCCGCATTATACGGATCGCTTAGAATATTTTTCTGATTTTTAAAAGCATCAGTTTTCTTTATAAATCAGTCCCAACTGTGGGGGCATATATGCATATTTTTCGTATGCTTTAACCCATGATAAAGAGATATCTTTTTCTGAAAATGGCGGTTTTTCTGATCGAGGAATAAAATTCCCTCCGTTAGTTGTGTATGCTGAAAAATTTCCACAGAAACGACAAAGATTTGTTTTTTGATGTTTTATTTTTTCTAAAGTTATTTCTTTTAAAGACATTCACAGCCATCCCATAGGTTGAATAAAAAAACGCAGAAAAGTTGAAAAAAGAAAGCGGTTTCCCGATGCTTCCAAAGCGACTAAACTTATGGAGCTGCACCATGAAAACCGCCAGAAGCAAATATACGACATTACAACAAATCTGCAATTTAATTCCGGCACATTTAGTTCCGAAACTTTCGAGAGAATTCGGAGTTGAGGATAAAATCCGGAGTTTTTCAGCGTGGTCGCATGTGGTTGCAATGCTGTTTTCACAGCTGGCATATTCGCTTTCACTGAATGATATTGCTGACAGCTGTCACAATCACAGCGGAGTGCTGAATTCAATCAGAATGGCGACCCCGCCGAGCCGGAACGGGCTTTCATATGCGAACATGCACCGCAACTCTGATATGATGAAAGAGCTGTTCTGGAAGATGCTGTCCCATATGCAGAGCAGTTTCCCGAGGTTCGGTCTGGATCATCGTTACAGCATGCTTCCGAGGCGGTTCAAAAAGACAATATTAGCGGTAGATTCGACGGTAATAAATCTGGTTGCGAACAGCATGGACTGGGCGCAATACCGCCGGAGGAAAGCGGCTGCAAAGATGCATGTGGGATTAAATCTCGAAACATTCATGCCTCAGTTTGTGATAGTTAAAGAGGCGGCACCGCATGATTCCTATGTTGCAAAAGAGCTTTGTGCTCCTCTTAAAGACGGAGAAATTGTTGTTTTCGACAAGGCTTATGTTGATTTCAAGCATTTACAAATGCTGAATGATCGCAAGGTGTTCTGGGTTACGAGAGCAAAAACGAACATGCAGTATGAAGTTATGGGACAGCATCCGGTCAAAGGCAGTATAATCCGTGATGCAACGATCAGATTTACAAACATTAACTCCAAAGACCGCTATCCGGGGAAAGTCAGACTGATAAAAGCCATCGTTGAAGTGGACGGGAAAGAAAGGGAAATGGAGTTTATCACAAACAACTTCAAGTGGGCAGCCTCAAGTGTCTGTGATCTTTACAAAAGCCGCTGGGGGATTGAGGTTTTCTTTAAACAGATCAAGCAGACACTAAAGCTTTCAGGATTTCTCGGCTATTCCGAAAATGCAGTTCAGTGGCAGATATGGTCAGCATTGCTTTGCTACATTTTGCTTAGATTCATCGCCTTCCTTGGAAAATGGAAAGGTCGTTTCAGTCGTCTTTTCACTCTTTTGAGAGGAATCCTGTTCGCTTCACTCAATATTTATTCTGTTATGAATGAATGTGCCAATCCAAGAGGGTCTCCACGCAAACTTGCAAAGCTTATTCAGACATCCATTCCCGGATTTTAATCCAAACCCTTCAAATTTGCGGAATGGGTTTGTCTGAAAAATTTTTACTAAGCTTGATTTTACTAAGATTTTTAAGCAGAATCTCTCAGGTTTAGCAATCTATGGGATGGCTGTGACATTGTAATATAGATTAGACCTTTGAGAATGTCAAACAAACGATTCCTTCTCATCTTAAGAGTCAAATCAGTCTTTTTGAAGTAGGGAAATGAAGATCAGAAATGCGTGACTGAACAGCCGCTTCTTTCTGAGGATATTTCTTCGGTTTGACCGGTGTCTGAGTTGTCTGGAACTTGTGATGTGGATTCATCGGGAACTAATCCCTTTACCGGTTCAGGTCATTCTTTCGGGAAGTACTTCAGAAAACAGTCCAGAGTAAAAACTTTGTCGTAATCCCTTTACCGGTTCAGGTCATTCTTTCAACTTTCCGAAAGTCTGAAATATTAAA
>JAGOEX010000152.1 GCA_017997475.1 bacterium | reverse complement strand
ATTCACACTCAGATGATTTTATAGACACTAAGATCGTGCTTCCCGTTTATAGAAAATCTGTGGCGATAATCGCAAAATTTGACTACTTCAGCAGATCTGATGTCAGATATTATGTTGCATTCATACTGGGGTCTATTGCAATTTACACAATGGTGGCGTTTTTATGGAACTGATCGAGATAGTACAGGGGTTGATATCCTTTTTTCTAATTCTTGCGTTTTCCCCTCTGTTTGCCGGCATTGTAAATAAACAGAAAGCTCTGTTTATCGGAAAAAAAGGGGCACCGGTGCTTCAGCCCTATTATGAACTGATAAAATTATTTAAGAAGGAAACCATTAATGCAGGGGATTCATCTTTCATCAGCGTTTTTTCACCCCTTATTAATTTTACCTCTGTAACAGTAGCCGCGGCAATACTTCCGATCGGTCTGTGGCAACCATTGATAAGCTTTGAAGGGGATATCATACTTTTTGCATATCTTCTAGGACTCGCAAGATTCTTTCAGATCCTTGCGGCAATGGACATCGGGAGCTCATTTGAAGGGATGGGGGCAAGCCGTGAAGCCCTTTTTGCCGTATTTGCCGAACCGATCTTCTTTTTCACAGTCGGAAGCATCGCGTTTATAAGCGGGCACACTTCGATAAGCGGAATTTTTCATTCCGTTTCTCTTAACAACATCTCGGTAATAGTTTTCGTCGTTGTGTGTTCAATATCATCATTCATTCTTGCTGTGACAGAATGTTCAAGAATGCCTGTGGATGATCCCAACACCCACCTTGAGCTCACAATGATACACGAGGTCATGATACTTGACAACTCCGGAATAGACTTGTTCTTCTATCAGATCTCAAGTTATATCAAGCTTTTTATATATTCGGTGATCATTACTTCTTTCTTCTATCCTTTCAGCGTTGAAAACTACTGGCTTGCGCTTCTTGTATTTCTTGTAGTAATGTTCGCTATTTCATCTGTGCTTGCATTGACAGAGACTGTCACCTCAAGATTCAGGATGAAGAATATTCCTCAATATCTCCTTTTTGCTACGGCGATAGGTATTTTAAACCTGCTGATATTTACATTTTCGGAGTAGGTGTATAAATGCAAAATGTACTCAGCATCCTTTTCTGTCTTTCACTTTTTTACCTGGTTGTCACTACGAGTGTCAAATCCTACATATCGGTTCTGAGAATGCAGGGAGTGCTTCTTGTTATTTTAATGATACTCCCTTTTATTCCTGATTTTTCGATCTTCGGATTAGTCCTTCCTTTGACAATGCTTGTTGTCAAGGTCATCCTGATCCCCAGATACATGGAAAAAATTATGAATGACCTCAACATAAAAAGAGAGATCGAGTCAACTCTTCAGCAGTTCAACTTCCTTCTTCTTTCGTGCTTTTCCATGGCTGTCATATTCATCGTTTCAAACTATCTCTCAAAAAGCACCGAATTTGCCGTAATACCTTTCGCCACAGCATTTTCAGCTGTAACTATAGGTATTTACATAATAATGTTCCGGAAAAAGCTCATTGTTCATGTAATCGGATTTCTTGTGCTCGAAAACGGAATATTCATGTTCGGACTTGCGGTTGCATCAGAGTTTCCAATAATAATAGAGCTGGGAAGTCTTCTTGATGTTTTTGCAGTAGTATTTTTAATGGGAATTGCCGTAAACAAAATAAGCTCGACCATTTTCACAGATGACAGGCGGGCACAAAGGAGGGATCCTTAGATATGACTGCGATTCTTGTTATGCTTACACTGCCGTTTATGGCGGCAGTTACATCTTTTCTGTTCAAAAACTGGAAAATACAGTATGCCGTAACACTGCTGTCTGCTTTTTTGCATTTAACGGTTTCATTTGCGATCTTTACCGGATTTTACATTCCGGAACAATTCTTCATGTTCGGATATGATTCACTAAGCAAGCTGTTTCTTGTTGTCCTTTCAAATACTTATTTCTGGATAGTACTTGTTTCATATTCCTATATCAAACTACCGGTTGAATCGGATTCAACAAGCGGCAAAAAATATTATTTCATGCTCATGAACTTTTATATTATTGCAAATACCGCGGCAATTTTAAGCAATCATTTTGCAATGTACTGGGTTGCCGCCGAAGCAACAACTCTGAGCGTGGCTCCTCTTGTATATTATTCAAGGAGTCAGGAATCACTTATCGCGATGTGGAAATATCTTTTCATAGTTTCAGTCGGCATCGCTTTTGCTTTTATCGGAATTCTTTTCCTTGCATTATCATCAAAAGGCACCGTCCTTGACGGTCAGCAGCTTTATTTTTCTGAATTTATTAAAAATGCACATCTGCTCAGCCCTGTATGGCTTAAAGCCGGGTTTGTCTTTATATTTGTCGGTCTTAGTACAAAAATAGGGGTTGCACCGATGCACGCTGGAGATGTTGATGCGACAAGCACTGCTCCAAGCCCCATCGCCGCCCTTTTTTCAGGAACACTGAGAATAACCGCACTTCTTGGAGTATTGCGGATGCTCCAGATATTAAAGAATACCGGCTCATACGAATTTGCGAAATTTCTGCTTGTGACCGGAGGACTTCTTTCGATTTTAGTAACACTGATCTTTATGCTCAAAGCGACAGACATGAAAAAAATGGTCGCGTATTCAAGCGTTGAACATCTGGGAATAATAATTCTGGGAATAGGGACCGGCGGTCTTGCATTCATAGGAGCCATGTACCATATTGTTTTTAATTCAATGACAAAGGTGGGACTTTTTCTCTGTGCAGGGAAGATCCACCATAAATATAATTCAAAAAATATCTCTGAAATTTCCGGAGTTCTCGAAAGACTCCCCTGGACAGGATGGCTTTTCCTTATCTCTTTCTTTGCCGTTTCAGGAATTCCCCCTTTCGGATTCTTTTTCAGTGAAATCAAGATCTTTGAAGGGATGCTTTTTTCACAAAGGCCTTACATTCTGCTGATTACAATGTTCATGTTTCTTTTAATTTTCATAAATATGGGAAACTTATTTTTCAAAATGCTTTACAGAAAAGATCCTCAAAAAGAGTTCGTCTCCAACGATGAGAAATTCGATGTTTTCCACTTTACAGCCATAGCTTTACTCCTGATCATGATCGCAGTCGCAGTTGCAACACCTGATGTGCTTTCAAAAAATATATTGGATATCGCAAATGATTTCGGGATGCTGCCATGACTTCAATAAATGTACACAACAATGAACCGGTATCTTTGTCATCAATAAAATTTTTAGATAAAGTAACATTTTCTCAGAGTGTAAAAGCAGATCTCGCTTCAGGAAAAAGGATGATCGGACTTCTTCCGGCAAGGAAAAATGATCCTTCAAAGATCATTGCTGTACTTGCAGACCCTTCTTCTTCACTCATCTCCATTGCCGGATGTGATTTCAAAAACGGGCCGCTTGAATTTGAAAGTTTTGCAAACGAATATCCTCATACAAATTTTTTTGAATGTGAACTTTCAGAAGATTACGGATTCATTCCGTTAAATCACCCATGGATGAGACCTGTGAGAAAACAGAATGTGATCTTCGGGAAGACCCCGTATGAATTTTACAGAATTACAGGTGAAGAGATCCATGAAGTTGCGGTAGGGCCGATACATGCAGGAGTTATTGAACCGGGTCATTTCAGATTTCAGTGCCACGGAGAACTTGTTTACAATCTTGAGATCAATCTCGGATATCAGCATAGAAACATAGAGGACCTGATAATAAAAAGTAATTCTGTACAGCGGCTCATTCTTGCCGAATCTGTCGCAGGTGACACTGTGATGGGTAATATTAGTGCACACTGCAATGCGATGGAAGGGCTGTCAGGAACAGTGCCTGACAAAAGAGCACAGATCATCAGGTTTATAGGCGAAGAGATCGAAAGGATCGCCATGCATATCGGCTCTCTTTCCGGTATCGCAACAGATGTCGGATTTTCGCTTGCCGCAAATTCATACGGAAGAATAAGAACTATCATGATAAACAGCCTCGCACTAATCTGCGGATCACGGTTTGGAAGAGGACTTTTTACTTACGGCGGAGTGAGATTTGACATCACAGACAACATCATAAAAACACTGAAAGATAACCTTAAATTTGTCGCAGATGACATTTTAAAGATAAATAAATATATGTTCTCATCAGTCGGTGCACTTTCAAGATTTGAAACTACCGGGAAAGTTTCATCAGAAGATGCGGAAACTGTCGGTCTTGTCGGTGTTGCCGGAAGATCATGCGGGATTCGAAAAGATACAAGGGTTGATTTTCCTTACGGAGCATATAAATTCATTCCCGTTTCCATAATCACAATGAATAGCGGAGATGTTTATGCAAGAGCTTTTATAAGAAGTCTTGAAATAAACGAATCTTTCAGACACATAATGGAACAACTTGAAAAACTTCCGCAGGGAGAAATAAGCTCCACCATGAAAGATCCGGCTGCAGATTCATTAATAATTTCAATGACAGAAGGTTTCAGAGGTGAAATAGTTCACATTGCCTGCACAGACAACTCAGGCGGACTGGTCCAGTATAAGATAAAGGACCCGTCTTTCAACAACTGGTACGGGCTGAGCATTGCTTTAAGAAATACAGCCATTTCAGATTTTCCTCTGTGCAACAAGAGCTTTGATCTCTCTTATGCCGGACATGACCTGTGAAAAAGGAGCCGTGATATGATAAATTCAATAAAAATGAGGATACTTCAGGGAGATCCGATCGTCCATGATGTAAGAAAAAACCCGATGTCTCCTGTTTATCGCGGTTTTCCAATTATCAGCGACGCTAAATGTGCCGATAACTGTACCGCATGTTTTGACATCTGCCCTGTTAAAGCAATATCACTTGATCCTGTCAGCATTGATCTTGGAAAATGTGTATACTGCCCTGAATGTGAAAAGATCTGTCCGGCAGAAAAGATCCATTTTTCACAGAACTACATTATGTCGGCAACAGAAAGGGGATCTCTTGTCATTAAAAACGGTATGACTGAAATAAAACCTGAGACCGCAAGCGAGAAAATAAGAAAATATTTTGGGAAATCACTGAAGCTCAGACAGGTTTCAGCAGGGGGATGCAGCGGATGCGAACTTGAACTTAATGCGGCAGGGAACATAAATTTTGATATGGGAAGATTCGGCATTGAATTCACAGCATCACCAAGACACGCAGACGGAATCGTCATAACAGGACCCATCACAAAAAACATGGCGAAAGCTACTGAAATATGCCTTGAAGCAGTTCCCAATCCAAAGATCATAATCCTTAACGGAGCATGTGCCATCTCAGGCGGAATTTTCCAGAACTCCACAGAAATAGACAGAAGCTTCCTTGAAAAGCACAAAATAGACCTTTATGTCCCGGGATGCCCGCCACATCCTCTCACATTCGTCACCGCACTTCTTAACTGGCTGGATAGAAAATAATACACAGACAAATTCTGCCACTTTCCTTGACCGAATGTGTTAATTTTTATAGTATTCTGTCGGATATGCAAGGCTTATACATGGATGTCAGCGTTTTTGAGGCAAGAATTTAATGATTAAGGAAACACAAATAGAAAACAGCTTAATCGCAAAGCTGACTGACCTGAAATACACTTACAGACCTGACATAAGGGACCGAGATTCTCTTGAAAAGAATTTCCGTGAAAAGTTTCAGGCACTCAATAAGGTTAATTTAACTGATTCTGAATTTACACGATTAAAGGATGAAATTATAAACGCTGATGTTTTTGCTTCTTCAAAACGATTAAGAGAGATCAATACTTTTATTCGTGAGGACGGAACGCCTTTGCATTACTCGCTGGTAAATATTAAAGACTGGTGCAAAAATGAGTTTGAGGTAATCAATCAACTGCGGATAAACACAGAAAACAGCCACCACCGCTATGATGTGATTCTGCTTATTAATGGAATTCCTGTAGTGCAAATCGAATTGAAAAGTTTAGAAGTCAGTCCACGCAAAGCCATGCAGCAAATTGTGGATTATAAAAGCGACCCGGGCAACGGCTACACCAATTCATTGCTTTGTTTCATGCAGTTATTTATTGTGAGTAACCGAGCTAACACATATTACTTTGCCAATAACAATAATACACATTTCAGCTTTAATGCAGATGAACAGTTTTTGCCTATATATCAGTTGGCAAGTGAAGAAAATAAAAAGATCACACACTTAGACGATTTTTCTGAAAAGTTTCTGAGTAAATGCACATTGGGGCGAATGATTAGCAGATATATGGTTTTAGTTGCAAGTGAACAAAAATTGTTGGCGATGCGACCTTACCAGATTTATGCTGTAAAAGCTATTGTTGACTGCATTCACGAAAATAGAGGGAACGGCTACATTTGGCACACCACAGGAAGCGGAAAAACGCTGACATCTTTTAAGGCATCTACCTTGCTCAAAGACAATCCTGACATTGAGAAATGTTTGTTTGTCGTTGACCGCAAGGATCTTGATCGTCAAACCCG
>JAGOEX010000151.1 GCA_017997475.1 bacterium | reverse complement strand
ATATTCATCGGGTGTGTCACATGGACGGCAGAAATGGATTGTGCCGTCTTCTCTGAAATAAGGATATTGCGCATCCATTGGAAGAGGACAATACATATCTACATCGGGGGTTTCATCCGACTCCGCCAAGGCTTCGTCGGACAAGTCATCAGAAATATCAGGATCAGGAACCGTTGTGTCAATGTCGGGTTGAGTGTTGTCAAAATCATGCAAATCCTGCTCATCCTGTGAATCTTGGTTTTGACTTTTTGAGCTACATGAAATCAGAAAAAGTGTGAAAACAAGAATCGCAACCTTCATAAAACCCTTGAAATTCAAATAATTAACGGGTTAGATTATCAAAAATTCTGAAATTAATCAAGTGACGATATAAATAAGCAAAGGTCAGACAAGAGCTTATAAAGCTGTTGACAACATTAAGGTTCAGACATATTGGCAGATCGGTGAGCGTATCGTGAGAGATGAAATTGAAAACAAGGAAAGAGCTGATTATGGACACTTCTTCCTTACCCCAAGCTCAACCAATTCAAAAAACTGTCTGAAAGATCCAAGCGGACTTCCCATTGCTCCGGCAAAACAGCCGCAGTTTGAACAGTCGGCATCGGCAAAACATGCCCGTTCTTTGAAATCTGTGTCAAAATGCATAACTCCGTCTCTCCAGTAGCAGGCATCTTGATGGTCGGCTGTTTCAAACCATTTTATTGCGGAATTTGTGAAAAGAAGGGTTGCCGGATATTTTTTTTTCAAATGTTTTAATTCATCAGTTATCTTTTTTCTTGTTTCAGTTCCGATGCTTTCATTAACCCCTTTAACTGCTGTAAAAATGTTGCAGACAACGCCGCTCACTTTAAGTTTTAAAGCAAGTTCGCAGACATATTCAAGTTCCTGATAGTTTGATTCCATGAGAGTCATGTTCAACACAACTCTCTTATCTTCTTTAATGTTTTCAAGCACTTTGTCAAAAACACCGGCTCCTCTGACTAAGTCATTTGTCTCTTTTTTTCCATCAATTGAAACAAAAATCCGGTGTCTGTAACTCAATTTATCAGGAAGGGGAATCGTGCCGTTAGAAATCATTTCCACAAACGGGAACATTTGATTGGCAAGCATCACAACATCTGATCTTAACATCGGCTCTCCACCCATCAGCATCACCATCCTGATCCCTTTTGAGTAAAGTTCGCCGAATCGTTCTTTCCACAATTCAAGAGGAAGCTCTTTTCTAACATCTCCTCCTTTTTCAGCAAAGTGATAACAGTGGGAACACCTTAGATTGCATCTGTCCGTGATGTCAATTTCAGCTATGAACGATTTTTTGGTGATCAATCTTTTTATTTCGTAAAAAAGCCGTCTGAAAAGTTTTATCATATCCATTCCTCTTTAAATCATGCTCTTTTTAACTGAATAAACTGCAAAGTGCAAGTGGTTTTTTTTGACCCCGTTCTAATTATGATGTATTCTCTTTCCGTTCTTAGCCGTTTAATTAAGATATGGAGGATACACAATGGATTCTTTGAATTTGCGCTCAATTAAAGAAGTTGATCTCAATGGAAAAGTCGTTCTTATGCGTGCAGACCACAATGTCGTCAAAAAAGGAAAAATAAACGATCCCTACAGAATTGATGCAACTATTCCGACAATTTTCTACATCACCTCAAAAGGGGGAAAGATCATCCTGATGACCCATGTGGGAAGACCGAAAGATAAAAAAACAGGCGAAATTAAGACCGGCAGTGATTCAGCGATTGATCCGGTTGTTGACTACCTTCAGCAGAAACTCGGCATTTCAATAAAAATTCCCGATCTGGCTCCTGACGGAACTTCAGGGATCACTGAGATCGGCAACAAAATGGAAGAAATGATAAAAGATCTTAAAAGTGGAAAAACCGATATGCTTTATCTTCCAAATACCCGTTGGTTTGCAGGGGAAGAGGCAAAAGGCGATAAAAGTGAAAAGTTTGCGCGTGAACTTGCAGGACTTGCCGATATCTATGTCAACGATGCTTTCGGATCGTGGCAGCCACATGCTTCAACCGTTCATGTGACAAAGAACATTCCGGGTTATGCAGGACTTCTCATGGAAAAAGAGATAGAGAACCTTAAAAAGATATATGAACCGGCAAGACCGCTTGTTTCAGTTGTCGCCGGCTCGAAGTTTGACACGAAAATAGAGCCGCTTTCCGCTCTTCTTGAAAAATCAGATCATCTGGTTCTCGGCGGAGTTATCTACAACGCTTATCTCTGTGCAAAATACGGCATAACGATAAAAGGTGTGGGTGAAGATGACCTCGAATCAGCAAAGAAATTCGTCGAGTTTTCCGCAAAATTCCCCGGCAGGATCGTCGAACTTCCCTTCATTGTTGAATCTGACACGATGGATGGAAAAGTTGAAGGACAGTACAGAACTCACGACATAAGGACGCTCAAACCGGGAACCGCACTTAATTTCGTTCTCGATGCCGACAAAAAATCATTTGCAGAATCAAGTGTTACCGATGTTTTCATGAACGCAAAAACTATTTTTGTAAATGCCGTCATGGGATTCACACCGCACTTCACCGAAGGGACCATCGCAATGGATAAGCTCATTGATTCAAATAAAGATGCAATGAAACTTTTCGGCGGCGGCGACACACTTGAAGAACTCAAAAAACTCCTTCCCGGAGTTTACATGAAAGCGCTTGACAACAAAAAATACTACTTCTTCACAGGCGGCGGAGCAGTCCTTACCGCAATTGAACAGGGCACTCCCGCAGGCATGGAACCGGTAAAAGTGCTTTTGAAGTAATCTGAATTTTATTCTTTGACTTCGTAAAGGGTGAATATCTGTCCCTTTTTCTTTTTCTCAATCTTTTCAACTACTTTTTTCATCTGTTCAATATTACATTTTTCTCTTTCGACAGGCCATTTGTTGCAGAAAAGGACTGCAAAGAATTCGTCATCGGATAGAAAATAGTCGTTTTGAAGGATGCATCTGTCTTCTTTTTTCCGGCAGTTTCCAGGGTCGTATCCGCTGAAAAAATCAAGGGGGATAATTTTGACATCCAGTTTGTGTTTTTCTTTTATATAAACTGCCATGTGGGGAGTGGGAGTGCCGATTGTTGCTCCCGGTTTTTCATTTGCAACAAGTGTAATGAAGTTCAAGGTTTCATCATAATAATTTCTGATGAATGATCTCCATTTCAAACCGTTGTAACTTCCAAAAACAGCAACCAGCGCTATCAGTATGAAAATCTCTTTTTTTTCCTTGAGCGATATTACAAAAAGAATTATTGAGAAAAGAAGCACCGGCAGAAGATAATACTCGAATTTTTTTGGGAAAATTATAAAAAAAGGAATAAAAACAAGGTTGGAAATAATTGAAAATCTGACAATAAAAGAGCTGGAACTTTTCTTGTATGCAATTACTGAACTTATCAAAATAAAAGCAATTACCAGAACAGCAAAAATCGTCATCAACAACTTGTCTGAAGAAAAAAGACCGGCAAGAACCGCAATGTTTTCAAATGGTTTGACAAAAGAGATCATTCCCCAGTTTATGAGATCGTTATTCAGCTCAAAGAACAGATCATATTCATTCGGAATGAACGATTGAATGAAAAGAGGGAGACAGAATGTAAAAGCGGAAAATCCCCAGATCATTAATTTTCTTATTTCTTTATCAAGCAGAAAAATAACTGCAAAAACAAGTGAAAATCCAAGAGCCGTCTCTTTTATCCATACTGCGGCAGAAAAACAAAGTGCTGAAATTATTATGTTTTTTGCATTTCTTTTGTGGGGCTGAATGAAATATGCACTTAATAAAATGAAAAAAAGAAATGCCGTTTCAACCTGCCCGGCCACACTGTAATAAATCGAACCGGGAAGAACTGTCCATAAAAATGACGCAAAAATGGATCTCAGATTTGAAAAACCGTTCTCTTTCATCATCAGATAGATAATGACCGGAATACCTGATGACAGCAGCATGGAAACAGTTCTCACAGCCAGTATCTGTTCAAACCCGATAAAAACAAAAAATGCGCTTAACCAGTTAAAAAGAGGAGGAAAAAAGAACAGATCGGGTGAGTTGTAAATATTCAGCCAACTGCTGTTTTGAACAATGTTCAGTGCGGTGACAGAATAAGCGACCTCGTCATACGAAAGAGGAATGAAATTATATAGAACAAGCTTAAGAAGCAGTGCTGAAAAATAAATAATGAGCGGAGTAAGATTTTGATATTGCTTTGAAATATTGTCAGAAAAGAATTTCAATCCTGCTTTCTTCCTTCTTTTTACCAAGCCAGTTCTGGAAAGCTTTTTCCATATTCTGCTGATAATAAACATTTAAAAGGCGGCCTCGCATCTCATTATAGGGCGGAGGATCTTTTTTCTCAACTTTTGAAAGCTTGATTATGTGCCAGCCGAAACGGGTTTTGAACGGTTTGCTGATCTCCCCTTCTTTCATCATTACGAGTTTTTCAGAAAATTCAGGAACCATCTGACTTGCGGCGAATGTGCCGAGAACACCGCCCGAAGAAGCTGAACCGTCCTGAGAATGTTTGATCGCGGCATCTTCAAAAGAGATGCTGGCTGAACTTATTTTTTCATAAATGTCACTTATATTTTTAAATATCACGGAATCATCCGAAGAATCTTTCGCTGAAAGAAGAATTATATGAGAAGCAGTGTAATAATCCTCTCTTTTGAACTGGTTGTCATACATGGACTTCAAAATTGATTCGTCAATATCCACAGTAGTTACAGTAATATGCCGTTTAAGATTGAGCAGTTCAAGCTGTTTTCTTAAAATGGTGTTTTTATATACATCCCAGCTAAGTCCCTGACTCTTTATCTCCTCTTTAAGCTGACCAATGGTTATGTTGTTCTGCGTTGCAACATTTTCAGCGGCCCTTTCTATCTCTTCGTTACTGATATCCATTTTCAGCAACTCAAGCTCCTGCCTCACAAGCTCATCATTGGTAACTCTTTCAATAAGCTGTGTTTTTCTGTCAACAACTGCCTGATATGTCACTGTGTCTGGGTTATCAGGATTCATAGCTTTTTTAAGGTCGAACAGTGTGATCGCCTTTCCATTGACCTTCAGCACCATCCGGTTGAGCACCTGTTCAGAAGCCGAAAAACCAAATGGAATAATTAAAAGAAATAAAAGGATGAAAAATTTAAAATTCATCTGGAATTACTGTTTTTTGACACTTTCAGGAGCTGCTTCATTCTTTGCTTCCGGAGATTTTTTTATCATTTTCTGAAGCTGTTCTATCTTTTTGGGGTCGATCTGCTGTTTGGGTGCCTGTCTCTGGTCAAACTTATCTGAACTCTGCTGAACATCCGCAGGAACTTCAAGATCCAGAGCCGCGGCAGCTTCCTTATTGAATTTATAGCCCATGTCTGTCTTGATCTTTGCGATCATATCTTCAAAACTTGTTTTTCTCTTTTCTGTTTTGAGTGTATTCTCAATGTTCTTTTTGACATCTTCAAAGCTCTTTTCAACCTTTTCCTTCTTTCCTGTGAGCTTGATTATATGAAAACCGAATTCAGACTCGACGAGATCGCTTATATCACCAACTTCTTTAAGTGCGAAAGCACCGTCGCTGAAAGGTTTCACCATTTTTCCCCCTTCCTCGGTCCTTTCAAAATATCCAAGGTCTCCGCCTCTTCTTTTTGAACCTTCGTCGTCACTGTATTTTTTTACAAGTTCTGTAAAACTTTTAGGATCTTTAAGTCCCGCTTTCGCCTCTTTAAGAACTTTATCAGCAATTTTCTTTGCTTCTTCTTTTGTTTTCTTTTCATCAACTTTTATAAGAATATGGCTTGCTTTGATCTTTTCGGGCTGATTAAAGCTTGCTTTGTTCTCTTCGAAATGTTTTTTCATGTCGTCTTCGGAAACCTCAAGCATTTTTTCAATTTCCTCTTTCATTTTTGTGCCGCTGTAATGTCTGGCAACAGTTGACTTGACTTTTGAAAGAAGTGATGGATCTTTCAAGGCGCCTTCGTTGATCGCTTTTCTTGCAATGATCTCTCCTTCGATAATCTTTGTTATGAGCTCTTCCTTTTTTTCGGGTGAGTTGTAGCGACTCTTCAGATAAGGATTCATTTCGTCAATGTATGTCTTGAGATATTTGTCTGTTATTTTGATACCGTCAAATTCAGCAATGACCTTTCCGTCATCCTGAGGGAAAAGATTTGTACTTGATTTTCCTGCCGGCTGGCAAGATACAAAAGCAACTAAAACAGCGATTAAAACGATCATCATCTTTTTCATAATTCAACCTCCTGAAATATTTAGCTAAAAAAAACAAAAACTGTCAACCAGTAATAAACAATCCAAGGGGTGTATTTAATCCAATTATTTTAATATGTCAAGAATAGGGGGATTTTCTATTCATTTCATAATTTTTGAATATACTTTTTTTGCGATTTTGAGGAGAAATTGATGGGCGAGATAAAAATAGTTTCAAAAAATAAAAAGATTTCAAG
>JAGOEX010000150.1:3448-6483 GCA_017997475.1 bacterium | reverse complement strand
CAATTTCAGCCCAGTCAAGCATTCTTGCGTGATAAAGTCTTCCGTCAATAGTAGCATCACCTGTCACCATCATCTGCGAGCATCCGGGCCTGGTAAAGTTCATCATTATTGGAAGTGAATCAAGGATCTCAACCATAACATCACCGAAATTGATGAACAGGCAAAGCTCCATAGTCCAGCCGGCAGTACCAGCGGAAGCAACCATTCCTTCACATTCCTGAACAATGTCGGGATATGAGTTCATACTCGCATATTTATCGACAGAAGCCAAAGAAGCGATCGTGATCTGACTTTTAATCTCTTTGACATATTCAGAGTTCTTTATCCCGTTGGCAATTTCATCATAAAGAAGCTGTCCCTGCTGAAACCCCATTTCAAAAGGAGTTCCCGAAACCCAGATGACATTCCAGATACCGTGCTTTTCCTTTTTCGGAAGGATTGGAGTCCATGGGGTGAAAACATCTTCATCATTTGAAAGGTCAGGGTAATCTTCCGACTCAGTATCTGATGAATCGTCCTGATGATCCGCATCATCATTCTTTTCTTCATCAATCTCAGAATCATAGACAATATCAGATTCATCAGTTTCATAAGTATCAGTCACATCTGAAACATCGCTATCTGACTTTGAAATGTTGTCAGTTCTGTTCACACTGTTCGGTCTGCATCCGGTCAAAGAAATAAATAAAATCAATGCTGTAAGGAAAAACTTCATCTTACCACCTTAAAAAAAGATCAGACTTGAATATTAGCAGAATCCAGTTTGAGAATCAATATAGAACTATTTATCCAGACACACTTTTTCGGTTTCGTCACATGTTCCAAGCACGCATGCATCTACAGCACAATCAGGCATGCAGGCACCGACAGTTTGAGAACATCTGTATCCGACTCTGCAATCGGTTGGATCGTCACATGGATGAAAGCAGTATCCGTCTCCCAGCGTTCCGTAACCGTAATAAACTCCGCCGAAACCGTTGCATCCGTAGTTTAATGTAACTGAGCTGTCACACATGAAACTGCAGTAACCGCCCGGATACCCTTCTGTTGGAAGAAGACAGATCGCATACTGCTCATCTGTCCCTGTCCAGTTTGTGCAGTCTTCATCTTTTGTGCACGGTGCTCCGGATTTTCCCGTTGCCGCCTGTGTTCCGCTTGTATCACCCGTGTTGAGATTTGAAGATTCATCATCATTTACTTCTTCATCTACTGATTCATCATCCAGCTCCGTTAAAACTTCGTCGGACAAGTCAACATCAGTTTCTTCGTTTTCATCCGGAACAGTTTTCTGATCAATGGTTTCATTTTCATCAATAATTACTGAGTCATCACCTGTTTGAGAATCATTTTCTTCATTGTCTGTCGCGATATTGTCCTTATCCAGATCTTCCGTTGCCAAAGGATCATCGTTTGAGCACGAAACAAATGAAAAAAGAATAAAAACCGATACAAAAACCATAAAATTAATACTTTTTAACATATTTTTTCCCTCACTAAACACACACGGAAATAAGGATATGAGGATAATTTTTTAAGTCAAATATAATGGTCCAGAATCTGATTTTGCAAAACTCTTTTATTTTGTTAAACTTGCCTTGTTCTTTTCAGGAGTTTTTTTGAGCAGTACAGTTAAAATAAAATCAGTTCAAACTTTTAAGCTTGAAAAAGTTCCTGATTTAATTCACCTTTCATATTTGACAGGGTTGAAAAAGGGTCGCGTTCTTTTTTTCAGTTCGGGGCTTCATCCGGTTCATGGCAGGTTCACTGTTTTATCGCTTAATCCTCTTTTTTCAATTAAGTCAGATTTTGGGGAATTGCTCAAAGCTCTTTTTTCAATTAAAGATTTCAGCCAGATCAATGGAATGCCGATGGCTCTTTTTTCGGGCTGGATGAATTACGAATGTCTTGAATTCATTGAGAAAGTTGATGCAAACAAAAAGAGTCTGCAAGTTGTTCCCGACTTTCATTTTATTTTTTCAGACAGCTTTATTGTGATTGACAACTTTGAAAAAAGGGCTGAACTTGTTCTTCTTGAAACGAATCATTCGGTTACTTCGATCAATGAAAGGAAACAGCTTTATTTTGAAGAACTTGCAGCAGATATTCCTGATATTGATTATGAACTTGGTGCTATAAAAGCAAAAGCTCTGATATCAAAGAAAAAATATGTTGAATCAGTCAATGAGATAAGAAGAAGAATCGGGGCAGGTGATGTTTATCAGGTAAATTTTACATATCCGGTTGAAATTAAAACAGAAATTCCGTCGTGGGTTCTTTTTTACAAATATCTGGCAAAAAATCATGCCGATTATGCGGCATTCATAAATAGTTCAGAAGTTGAAGTCCTTTCAATTTCTCCTGAATGTTTTTTCAGAATTGAAAATGGTGAAAAAGTGAGCAGTTTCCCGATAAAAGGGACAATTAAAAAGGGGATAAATCAGCAGGAAGATCAGGCACTTAAGTTTGAACTTGCTCAGAGCAGAAAAGATTTTGCAGAATTAGCCATGATCGTTGATCTAATCAGAAATGACATCGGAAAAGTTGCAAACCCTGGAACTGTCAAAGTTGAAAAACATGCTGAACTTTTTGAATTTCCTACACTTTTCCACCTTGTTTCAACTGTTTCAGGCGAAATCGAAAAAGAAAAAGCGATAGAGCTTTTCAAGTCCCTTTTTCCAGGCGGTTCGATCACAGGAGCACCGAAGATAAGTGCAATGAAGATCATATCAGAACTTGAGGAATATAAACGGAATATCTATACCGGAGCTATCGGATTCACAGGATTAAACGGAACCGCCGTTTTCAACATCCCGATCCGGACAGTTCAAAGAGTCGACAATGTGCTCATCTATTCAACAGGCGGCGGGATAACTTTCAAAAGCGACCCCGAAAAAGAATTTGAAGAAACTCTAGTAAAAACAAGGGCTTTCCTTAATATATTTGATGAAGCGGAGATGGTTTTTGAGTAATTCGGTTTTTTACCAGTTCCTGTATTTTTCAACTTCTTTAATAATCTCTTCAACCGTTTCTTTCAG
>JAGOEX010000150.1:0-3348 GCA_017997475.1 bacterium | reverse complement strand
TCCATTCTGTGTTTATAAAGTGGCGTGACACGATCAAGCACAAGGTCAAGATCTTCAAAGGAATTTCCATTGTCGTTGTCGGCAAATATTTCAAAAAGAAGGAGCATTGTCCGGGGAACGCCTTCTGTCAGAACCCTTAATGTTTCAACCCTTTCAGGATGATTTTCGATTATTTTGACAACTTCCGGTTTATCATGGTTTTCAGCAATTTTCTTTAAAAATTCAAGAGCTTCTGTTTTTGTCAGACCATTTAGCTGAATTATTTTAAAAAATTCATAAAACGGTTTGGAATAATCATAAAAAGATTCTAGCATTATTGAAGAAGCGCCCACGATTCTTAAAAAATTTTCCCCCATCAGAATTTCGCGGAGTCTGCGAGCTTCTTTTTCATTAAATTTTTCAAGAACTTCCCCAAAATTATCAAAAAAGAGAACCAGTTTCATGCCTTTGTCGTTAAGTTTGTTTTTTAAGATTTTATAAGCCGTTTCTTCATAATCATCATTTTCAACATGTTTCATCATTTCATCGTAAATGCCTGTAAACTCAGAATAATTATCCTCGATGTTTTCCGCAATTCTTTCCCACAGTTTATAAAGTGTTCTGACTCCATATTCCTCTTCGTCAAAAATTACAGGTATCAGGTTTTTACTAAGTTGAGGATCGTTTTTCACTTCGTAGAAAAGCCGTCTTAAAAGTGTTGTTTTTCCATTTCCTCTCAATCCCTGAATTAAAAAATGCTGTGGAGGATGCTTCATATCATCATTTTTTATCACTTGAAAGATCGAATTGAATTCATTGAGCCGGACAATAAAATTCTCAATAAGCTCCTCTTCAGAGTAATTGGCCGGATTGTAAAGATACGCCATATTTTTAATTTTATCAGTTTGCAACATTTCTGCACCACCACATTTTTAATAAAGGTGAATTGAATTTATAATGACAAATTAAATTTTGTCAAGTGGTTTGGCAAATTATATTTTGTCAAAACTCCTGTTGCGTTGAAGTCCGTTTAAAGTATCATTATCCGGAATTTTTGAAAATCCGGAGATAGTTTTTGAGTAATTCGGTTTTTACAACGGTAAGGGTTGCAGATTTCAAACCGGTTTGGATTGAAGATCATCTGCTCCGTTTAAAGAAGAGTGCGGAGATCTTGAACATTCCGTTTGATGAAGATGTGTGGATTGAAGAAGTTGTTAAAATGCTTAAACAGAACAAGCTTGGCAGCGCAAGGATGAGGATGATACTGGATGGAACGGGTGTTCCAAAGATAAGTTTTGAGCCGTTTGCTGATGACTTGAGCTCTGTTTTGGTCAGATTTAAAGAGATCTCACCGCAGGGAAATATAAAAATATGGCCGTTTAGAAAACATACTGAAAAAAGTGACGAAGAAGTGATCCTGATCGACAAAAACACTGGAAATATCCTTGAAGGAAGTTACACCAATGTTTTTGTTAAAATTGGTGACGAATTCTTCACTCCGCCCGATGACGAGAGAATTCTTCCGGGGATCTGCAGAAAACATTTTATCCGCTACCTGAAATTAAAAGGAATGATCGTCCGCGAGGAATATTTTGGAATTGAAAAACTCAAAAACTCTGAAATATTTCTCACAAATGCTCTGAGGGGAGTGATTAAGGGATTTACATCTGAAAAATGATCAGACTAACGGACACATTTGGTGCTAATCTGATTCGTTTTATCATACATAATTGTTGCTCCGGAAATGGTGTATATAGTCCAGGCTGTCGTGGCTGATGTATTTTCAAACGCAGAAGATGACCAGAAACGACTTTCTGTTATTCCTGGAAAAGAAGAATAGGGTCTGTCTTTTATGTTATGATCAAGAAGCGTTTTCAATTCATTGATATTGGGTAATCGCCAATCAGCATACCCTGCATAACTGAGGTTTTCACAGTAACTCAATGCGCTTTTCCATGTTTTCCCGGATATCGTTTCTTTTGTCCAGATAAGCTCGGTAATTGTATCAGTCACGATGATTTTTCCTTCAATTGTTGATTCTGTGAAGGTGTATGACGGTATGGATATACCTCTGACACATCTTACATTAAATTCCGATGTAATGTCAGATGCAAAGAAATATCCTGAGTGAAACATTACAATCCATGCTTTTGCAAGAAAATTGCTAGATGATGTTGATGACCAGAAACCGTCTTGTACAAATACATCTAATGGAAAAATTGCAGTATCAATAGCAGGATTGACTTTACCATAATCTGGAAGTGTCCCTAATTCCAGTGAAGTCGGAAGTCTCCAGTCTGAGTATTCTGCGTAGATAAGGTTATCGCAATAATTTTTTGCATCATTCCAGTTGTATTTCTCTGTCGGGGCTGTTCTTTGCCATTCAAGACGGGAGTTATTGTCAAACACGGTTTCTTCAGGAGCTGATCCTGAAACAGTAAAATTTCTTGGATTACAAATTGAAGAATATTGAGTATCCTGTCCATAGAAATCAGAGCCGAAGGCAGGGCAACTTATTTCATCTGTATCGTTATAGCATTTGGTCTGGCCTGTGCAAACCGGATAACGGGTTGTTTTAATACAGTTATTATGACAGTTGTCAGTTTCTATTATGTTCCCGTCATCGCACTCTTCTCCACTTTCAACAATTCCGTTCCCGCAAATATCTGACTCAACACATAATCCTGATGTGCTGTTCCATGAATAACCATCCGCACAAATGTACTGACAACTATTTGAGCTCCCGGTTATGTTGTATTCTGTTGTTCCATCTTCATCAGGCTTCCATGAATTCCCGTTCCAGATCTGCGAGTATTCTGATACGGTGTTCCATTGTGTTCCGGCATCAGGTTTTTCAGGACATGTATGTGTTCTGGTGCAATTCCAGGCAGTATCCCAATCATCGCATGAATTATTGCATGTTGCACTGCCTGATATTCCTTCGCCAAGAAGTGTGGTGCAGTCTGTTGTTTCACCGTTTTCACACAAAGACAATCCGGTTCCGCACAAGCTGTCAACAGAATCTGAATTTCTTACACATCTGACATAAAATTCTTCAGTCTTAATACGACCTGTTATATAGCCGGAGTAAAAACCTGCTGACCATGCTGCGCTTGTTGAAGCTGATGCTGTCATTGATGATGAGGACCAGAAATATTCTGTGGGCATTCCCGGAAAATTGCTTGCGGGCATATATAGAGATCTGTCAACCAGACCTTCAAGTTCATTAACATTCGGCAGCCGCCAGTTTGTGTCCCCTGCATAGATTAGGTTCTCACAGTAGTTTAAGGCATCATGCCAGTTCATTTTCTCAGCACTGTATTCTTTTGTCCAGATCAGATCTGTTGCATTGTCTTTCACTACAACATC
>JAGOEX010000149.1 GCA_017997475.1 bacterium | reverse complement strand
TCTTGCTTAATTCTTCAATGATTTCATCTATTTCGGTTATGTTGCGGATTGAGAATTTTATTGTGTGGGAATCTGAGAATGTTCCTTTTCTTTTTTCGATGAATTGAAAGAGTTTTTCGATATTTTCGGGGATGAATGCGGGTGCAAGTGTCAGCGAGAAGCTGTTTGCATTGACAGTCATTGATGAGCCCCCGGCTTGTATTGCTTTAAGCCGTGCATTTGTTAAAAAGATGAGGTTTTCTGTTTCAGGCGGGATACTGCCGAACATTTCTGTCATGGTTTCTTTGACCCAGTTGAGCTCCTGAACTGAACGGATGTCTGCGATCTTTCTATAAAAACCGACTCTCATTTCTGTGTCTGGAATATAAGTTTCGGGAATGTTGGCAAAAAGGTCTGTCGAAATGTCAAATTCAGTTTCGCTGTGCGGCACGCCGGTTTTAAGCTCTTCAATCCTTTTTCTCAGCATTTCCAGATACATATCATATCCGACACCTTTGAGTTTTCCTGACTGGGCAAAACCGAGAATACTGCCTCCACCGCGAATGTTGAGATCTTCCATCGCGACATCATAACCCGATCCAAGCTGATCGAATCTCTTTATAACTGCAAGCCGTGCATATGAATCGGGACTTATCGTGCTGAGATTAGGGACAAAAAGATATGCATTTGCCTCTCTGTTCCATCTGCCGACCCTGCCGCGCAACTGATAAAGCTGAGCCATTCCGAACATATCCGCTCTGTTGATTATGATAGTGTTCACCATCGGAATATCAATTCCCGACTCAATAAGCGAAGTTGAAAGGAGCAGATCATATTTCCTGTCAACAAAATCGACCATCACATTTTCAAGTTGTTTTTCATCCATCTGACCGTGGGCAATACATATTTTCAGCCCAGGAATGAGATTTTCGAGCTTCATTTTTATGTCATTCAGAGATGCGATCCGATTGTGGACAAAATATATCTGCCCGTTTCTTGACATCTCGTTTAGAATCGCTTCTTTGATTATTTCTTCACTATATTCAAGCACATAGGTTCTGATATTCTTTCTGTCGCCGGGAGCGGTTTTAATGAAAGAGACTTTTCTTATTCCAAGAAGCGACATCTGAAGAGTTCTTGGAATGGGTGTTGCCGTCATCGACAATGTCGCAATATCTTTTTTCATCTCCTTTATCCGTTCCTTGTGGGCAACTCCGAACCTGTGTTCCTCATCAACCACGAGAAAACCAAGATCTTTGAACTCGACATCCTTTGAAAGGAGACGGTGAGTGGCTACAACAATATCCACTTTACCATCTTTGAGATCACGAAGGACTTCTCTCTGTTTTGCATCGCTGTAAAACCTTGAAAGCATTTCAATTTTCACAGGAAGTTTTGAAAATCTCTCAATAAAAGTTCTAAGATGCTGAAAAGCAAGGACTGTTGTCGGAGCAAGAACCGCCGCCTGTCTGCCGTTTGCAACTGCGATCATGCACCCTCTCATCGCAACTTCGGTCTTGCCGAAGCCGACATCTCCGCAGAGAAGACGGTCAGTTATCTCATATGTTGAAAGATCGTTCTCAAGTTCAAGTATTGATTTTCTCTGATCCCTTGTTTCACGGTATGGAAACAGCGAAGAGAAACGGTTGTACATTTCTGTATCAACTTTGAGCGGTTCAACGGTCTGAACGCTTCTTTGAGCGTAAAGTTCGAGAATTTTTGCCGCAACTTCTTCAACTTCTTTCGTCACTTTGCTCTTTGTGATCTCCCAGGTTGAAGTCCTAAGCGAGCTGACTCGCGGGAAAGCCCCTTCCTCCCAGCGGTATTTGTAGACAAAGTGCATGTTGTAAACAGGAATAAAAAGACGGTCGTCGCGATCGTAACGCAGCACCAGACAGTCGGTTCCGTTCATCCTTTCAGTCCCTTCGTAAATTCCTATTCCGAAATTATAATGGACGATGTATTCACCGGTTTTCAGCGCCTGAAGCTCAAAAACTGCATTTTCGTTATATTCCGGAATGACGATCTCTTTCTTTATTTTTTTTGAACCGGGAATTCCGAAGATCTCTGACGATATGAACGAACAGCCGGTAGAAGGAACAAAAAGGATTGAATCTCTTTCAAACCACTCTCTGCTCTCTGTAAGATAAATAGTTCCTGCTTCTGTTTCAAGAGGTATTCTTTCAACAGGGATTACTGGAAGCCCGGAGTTTTCACAAAGTTCGATCATCGGATCTCTTTCATTGGGTTTTGCATAAAGTACCGCAGTTTCTTCATCTTTTATTATTTTGTTAAGAATAAATGCCGGCTCCTCTTTTACTCGCTGAGCAACTTTTCTGTGTGTTATCTGGAATTTTTCTATCTCCGAACCGATTGAAAAGAGGGTGCTCACTTCAATATCGAATGAGGAGATCTCTTTGAAACAGTGACTAATTTCAAAAGGGATGAAATGACCCTCTTCAACTCTTTTTTTTCTTTCTTTATCAAGCACAGCAAGATCATTTTCAAAAGTTGCTTCACCCCTCATTTTCTCCCACCGGACCCTTGTTCCTTCAAAAACTGAATCAACTGTGCTGTCCCCGGCAATAATAGGATACATGTCCCATTTTGAAAAAACTCCTGTGCTTATCAGATCTTCAGTTTCAAGGATCTCTTTCATCGATAAATTGGCGGCTTTATTTTCAAGAACACTTTTCCAGTCGGTTCTTAGATTATTTGAAAAAAGAAGTTTGGGAATGTTTATTGATTCAATTTTTTTCCAGTTTCTCTGAGTCGAAAGCCAGAAAAGGGACATCCGTTCGATTTCATCATCAAAGAATTCAAGCCGCACTCCCTTCCCCGGAATAAAAACACCGACATCGAGAATGTCGCCTCTTAAAGCAAAGTCCCCCGGTTCCTTGACAACAGCCACTTTTCTGTATCCGGACATGACAAGAGAATTTATAATGTCTGATATCCTGCAGTTCAAGCCGGTTTTAAGATCGAGCCGTCCATTTTCGATGTCAGGAATGACCATTCTCGAAGAAAGAGGTGTGGTAACAACAACATCGGCTGTTTTTGATACGATCTTTGAAAATGTGCTCTGGGCATCGGGGTCAGTTCCGCTCCTTTCAAGAAGAAGAAACTGGGGAGCAAAAAAAACAACTTCAAAATCAAATGCCGAAAGTGCTCCGGCAAGCATTGACCCGTCTTTAAATGACGGTGCTTCGATAAGAAGTTTTCCGTGTCTTTTAAAAAGTTCTCTGACCAGAACAGGAAATCCGTCTGCCGGTGTCTCGATGAATCTTGTCATTCTTTGATGGTCGGCATGAAAAAATCGAAGTTTATGAGGTTTTCTTCTTCACTTTTTCTAACTGCCATTCCCTGGTCTGTTTTTATGTATATTTTCAGAATGTTACCAACTTTTTTGGGATATATATACTCGACTTCTGCCTCAAAGCCCCTCGTGTCAATGATGTTAAGCAGGTATTTCGGGATCTTTTCAAAGTTGTGAACATCAATTACATAACCACCCTTTATTTCTCTGAACTGATAATCTGTTTCTCCTGTCACTTCCATCGTGACACGACTGAATTCAGCAAACTTTCTGAAATAGATATTTTTAAGAGCACCTTTTTTTTCAAGTTTCTGAACAGGAAGATCCGGAAGAAGTTCTGATAAGGTCTTTTCTTTCTGCGGAGTTGTTACTTTAAGATGTCTTATCTCTCCGTCATCGGTTTTTACTGATCTTTTTACTTCCGGGGTGGATACTTCAGCCAACCTCTTTTCTTCAGCTAACCTTTTTTCTTCAGCCAACCTCTTTTCTTCAGCCAACCTCTTTTCTTCAGCTAACCTTTTTTCTTCAGCCAACCTTTTTTCTTCAGCCAACCTCTTTTCTTCAGCCAACCTCTTTTCTTCAGCCAACCTCTTTTCTTCAGCTAACCTTTTTTCTTCAGCTAACCTCTTTTCTTCAGCCAGCTTTTTTTCTTCAGCCAGCTTTTTTTCTGCCGCTAACCTTTGTGCTAAAGCCAGTTTTTCTATTCTCAATCTTTCAAGTTCATATTTCTTTTCCTGCTCGATACGCTCTTGTTCAAGCTCAGCCAACCTCTTCTCTTCAGCAATACGCTTCTCTTCAGCAATACGCTTCTCTTCAGCAATACGCTTCTCTTCAGCAATACGCTTCTCTTCAGCAATACGCTTCTCTTCAGCAATACGCTTCTCTTCAGCAATACGCTTCTCTTCAGCCAGTTTTATCTCTTCCTGTTTTGCAAGCTCAAGTTTTGCTATCCTCTTTTTTTCATCAGCTTCTCTACTTTTCTGTTCTTCAAGGTCTTTCAGCATCGTGGCAACAAGAGCAGATTCATCAGTTTCTTTCTTAATTTTCTGCTCATTTTCAAGTTTCAACTGTGCGATCTTCTGTTGGTTTTCGATCTCCCGATGTTGATTTTCAAATTCTTTTTGTTTTTGAGTTCTAAGATTTGCAACAAGATCGTCAAAAACACCGTCTTCAATAAATATTTCAGGGCTGAATCCGATAAGAATGTGATTCTTCCTGTTCAGAACAGTATAATGACTTCCCTGTGCGACATTGAAAACAAATCTTGTAATCCCGTCTTTTTCCAGGATAGAGATCTCTTTAACAGTTAATGAAGGGTTTAATTCGTCTGCCGAACACGAGCCGCTCACTTCCAGCACGATCCTGTCAGGGTTTGTAAGACGGAAAGATGAGAATGTGACATTCTGGTCATCTGAGCTGATAAGAATATAAAAATCTTTTTCAGAATTAAAGCTTTCTACCTGAAGAAGTGTGAATAAAAGAAAAAAAATCATACAAATTCCTAATCCATAAAACAGCGGTGATTATACATACTGAAGTTACAAATCAAAGTTTTTACCATTATTGCTTGACTGCAACAGGAGATTTGGATTATAATAATCCGTTTTAATTATGGAGCGCTCATATGGTTAAAAGCAAAGTAGGGGATTTAGCAAAGCAGAAACTTTTTCTCGTTCATTTCAAGGATGGTTACATAAAGCCGGTAATAGCGGTTTCCACAGACCATGCAAAGAAACTTATCATTGAAGAAAAATCGAGAAAAATAGAAGACATAGAAAAAATAGTCCTGGAACAGAACTATTATCCTCAGAACGAAGATTATTGTGATGTGTAGGATAGGGGTGACCAATGATTAAAAAAACACTGATGATTCTGGTGCTTTTTCTTGTTATTTCCTGCGGAGAGGAAATAGATCCATACAAAGAATATGGAAACACAGGCAATACAGGTGATTCCGGCAATACAGGCAATACCGGCAACACCGGTAACAGTGGCAATACCGGAGATTCAGGTGATACAGGTGACACCGGCAATACTGGAAATACTGGCAATACTGGAAATACTGGCGACACAGGTGATACAGGAATAGACTGGTCAACATGTGAAGGGATAGTAACATGTACTTTCGGATGTGCCGATTTTGATGAACTTTGTGAAAGTTTCTGCTATAACGACGGATCAAATGAAGGGCAGTCCGATTACCGTAAGTGGAAAGAATGTTTCGAGAATAGTTGCGCTGAAACACCCACTTTTGAATGTTCGGAGGAAAAATGTCCTGATGAATCAGCAATATGCGGAGTTTCCGCTGATGATCCTGTTCCGCAACCCTTTCCGGCACCTTACGGAACAGCAGATATTTCAGCCGAGTTTACATTCATTGTCAACAACGGCTCGCCTGCAGGAGAATCGGAGTTGATTTCCGGTCCTTTTGTAACGGGAAAGATCTCAAAGATCAACATTGCTCCGCCTCAAGCCGGGCTTATTGTAAGTTATGTTAATTATTCAAGCAGCGGGGATGAAGATATTCTTGAGATATTGCAGATACCGATGCTTAATGAAAGCAGAATTATAATAAATCCTGTGGTAATGATGACAATAAAAGTTGCCGATGCTTCAAAAGGAGTTCACTCAATTGGTCTTGACTCCGCAACAGATGCGAAATTAATGCTCATAAACATTGATGAAGATGGTGAAATAACATGTCATTATGCATTTGCGATAGGATCTTTTGAGATCAATGAAGCCGCGATCGTTCCCGGTGAGGACGGGAAACTTTTTCTATCAGGTTCCGGAATCGAGCTTTTCAGCCCCAGAAATATCCCTGCTTACGGAGGAGATGCGCAAGATTATCTTGATGTTATGTCCTGTTCACTGATAAAATAAATAAATGTAGTTTTTATCTTGACAAAAAACAGTATAAAAGTAAAATTTACACGCCAAATAGATATTTAGTAACTTATATCCCGGAGGGTGCCGATGAAACGGATTTTAATTCTTTTGACCATGATGGTTTTTGTACTTGTCATGGCAAGTTGTGAAACCAAGAAGATCGAAAAAAATGATGAAACGATCGATGAAGATGTAATTGAAGTAGATACGGAGACAGACAATGATTCTGTTACTGAGACAGATGATGACCAGGTGGTTCCGGACGAAGATGTCTGCGCCCTTAATCAGGACTGGCTTGCACCTGCATCAGAATGGGAAGCATGGGGCTATCTCAGAATGTCAGGCGAGATCGGCGATTACAACGGCGACTATGTAGAAGCGACATTTACCGAAG
>JAGOEX010000148.1 GCA_017997475.1 bacterium | reverse complement strand
GACACGGTAGGAGCCACTTCCGGGACCGTACGGATCTACAACTGGTGTGGTTTCATCCCCGGAAGGCGGTGTTTCCAGATACCAGTCATAACTCCATTCCCATACATTTCCACTCATGTCATAAAGCCCGAAGGCATTTGCAAGTTTTCCACCAACCGGCTGAGTTCCGCATGTGGTCGCTCCAGTGAACCAGGTGCTACAATCAGATCCCCCCTCATAACTCACAGATGAATTTCCTCCATACCAGCCGATTACATCAAGATTGGGATCAAGCGGAGTTCTGTCAGTTTGCGTTATATCTCCATTATAAAAAGCTGTTGTTGTCCCTGCTCTTGCGGCATATTCCCACTCACTTTCTGTGGGAAGGCGATAACCAAGGCAGTCCTGCGGTTTTGAATATGTCGTTTTCAGTGAACAGGTGAAATCAGGTGCAGTGCCTGAACAGTCAAAACATTCAGCAAGTCCTTCCAGTTTGGAAAGTTCATTGGCATATTTTGCCGCTTCATACCAGTTAACTTGCTCAACAGGACAGTTATTTCCGCAGTTTGGGAAATAACTCGGGTTATACCCCATAACGGTGTTGAACTCACCTTGCGTCACTTCATATTTGCCCATGTAAAAACTTTTTGTCAGTTGAACATAATGGAGGATTTCCCTTGCAGCAGTTCTCCCTAGTTCTGTGTCTGGTGAACCCATCCAGAAACTGCCGGCGGGGATGAGAGCAAAACCTTCAGGAGTTCCTGTATCACCTGTGTTTCCAGTATCTCCTGTGTCTCCAGTGTTGCCTGTGTTTCCAGTATCTCCTGTGTTGCCTGTGTTTCCAGTATCTCCTGTGTCTCCAGTGTTGCCTGTGTTTCCAGTATCTCCTGTGTTGCCTGTGTTTCCAGTATCTCCTGTGTCTCCAGTGTTGCCTGTATTTCCAGTGTCTCCAGTGTTGCCTGTATTTCCTGTGTCTCCAGTGTTGCCTGTATTTCCTGTGTCTCCAGTGTTGCCTGTATTTCCTGTGTCTCCAGTGTTGCCTGTGTTTCCAGTATCTCCAGTGTTGCCTGTATCATCATCATTTTTTGCTTCTTCTACACACTTTCCGTCATCACAGATAAGATCTCCTCTGCATGCTCCATTCCCGAAGCATGGTTCTCCTTCTTTTCCGTAATCACTGTCGAAAAATTTTGAACACCCCGAAAAAACAAGGATCAGTATTAAAAAATATATATGTCTCATCACCACCTCCCCTGTATCCCTGCATAAAAACCGTCTTTTGAGGGAAAAATGTAAACTGTCGAATTCTTTTCTTTTAATTTATTTGCTCCGACCGCATCAAGAACAAGAAGTGTTATCCCTCCGGCAAGAAAAACTCCGCCGACAACATAACCGCTTACTGTCAGTCCACGCCACATTCTGAATGATTCCTCATCATTACCCGTCTTTTCAAAATCATCCCTTGCTGAATACATCTGAACATTGGAAACGGCTCCACCTGCAAAAACAAGTGCACCTGCAACTGTGAATGTCCAGCCGGTCGCTTTCTTCCATGAAACAGGAGTGCGGGGTTTCTTTTCTGCTTTCTTTTCAACTTTTTTTTCTTCCTTAACCGGTGACTCTTCACTTTTTACAGCACTTTTATCATCGCTGAACAGCTCTGAAACAATTGGTGTCAGTGCTTCAATAAGTGTGTTCTCCCTGCCTTTAAATCTTTTTGTTACTCTTGAAATTGTTTCAACTTTTCTGACATCTATTAATTGAAGTGTGATTATCCAGTAATCACCCATTTTGGAAAGAATCCCGGAAACGGATAACGGTGCTCCGAGTGCCGCACCGATCTCTGCAATGCATGAATTGTCATCGGCTCCGCACGATGCCTTGATCTGCTCTCCGTCTATCACTGACTTCAACTCAGATTCACTTATTATTTTCTTCTTTGATATTTTCTCTATCTCACTTGTAAGTATCGCACTTATGGAAACAGCATCTTTTTCAGTAACACCCGATTGCGGCTTTAAGTTCCACACAACGATCTTGTCAGCATAAGCAGTTCCACTCAACATAAAAAGAACCATCATAATAAAAAATGTTTTAAACACCGTCATATTTCCTCCCGTTTTTTCAAAAATAAAGTCAACAAATAATATATTATTACTACTGATAAGTCAAAAAGTATATCTATTTAAAATCTGCAAATTTGACGACCCAAAAACAAGGAAAGTTCTCGTTAAGATAATGGGTTAAACTATTCCGGCTTAAAAAGTCCGTCGGGGTCTGAAGTCATAAAACACGCTTTGACCAGATCAGGATCTGCTTTATGAAGTTTTTTTCTTATATTTTCCGGAACAAGTGGGAAGTGCTTGGCGACAGTGAGAGCATCACCAAGTGGTGCATCAAGGTTTTCGTCAGTCATCAACCAATTGAGTTTATTGAATTTATTCATATTTATTGGAAGTGTATAACCGGTGAGTGACTTGTCTCCGAGTGTGTTGAAATACATCTCAAAATAGCTCATCGCAAGTTCGCGAATTGTGCGGTAAACCGGCTCACGATATCTCAAAACAGTCGTATTCGATTTTGCAACCGCCCCCCAAAGCCCGTCAACTTTGAAAACCGCGATCACATGGTCGTCGTCATTTTCTGCACTGAGATCAACTACAAGTGGCTTAAAACCCATGAATTCAAGCACTGCCGCGGCAAAATATGCCCCTTCTGCACAGTGAGCAGTTCTATTTTTCATAACAAAATAAGGGGATTGACATATCTTATGAGTTGAATATGGAATGGAGTTTAGAAATATTTGTATATCATTAGGATCTTTAAACTTTTTTGCAAATTCAGACAATTCTTTTAAACGGTTTTTGATCATTTCGTTTTTCATAACTACCCTGCTTCAATTATTTTATATATCACCTGGATCATGCTTAAAATGACAACAGCCATGAGAATGTGCCTGAGCGTGTCGGGAGAAGTTCTTTTGGCAACCCTTGCTCCGAACTGTGCGGCAAGAAGTGATCCGATAATGACAGGAAGAACCAGTGCAAAATCCACCTGAAATGAAACGATCTTGCCAATTGAGCCGGTAACTGCCCCGATAAAAATTATTCCAAGACTTGTTCCGATCGTCGCTTTGAAAGGGATTTTAAGAATATATGTCATGAACGGAATCAGAATAAATCCACCGCCTACACCTACCATTCCGGACAATATTCCTGTGACACAACCGGCTAAAACAGATTGAGCCCTGTTTATCCTTATTTCAGCCAGAGGAGTGTCTGTTTTCTTGAATCTTTTATCCATTGAAAGCATAACAAATGCAACAAACACAAGAATTACAAATACATACATAAGGATCAGATTGTCAACATGTTTTGAAAGATAGGAACCGGCAAACGCTGAAAATCCCATCGGAGTTCCTATAAACAGCAGTGATTCATAGTGAATGAATTTGTTCTTTTTATGGATTATCATGCCTGAAATTGAAGAAAAAAGGACTTGTATCATCGATAATCCCGACACTGTTTTCATTGAAAGATCCCCTACCCCGAGAATTGGAGGAATGGTCAGCATCAGCGGGATCAGAACGACAGCTCCGCCAAGACCGAGCAACCCCGACATAAAACCGCCGAGCATGCTTACAACAAATAAAGTCAGGAACAAACTTCTGCCTCCTCAATTAAAAACCGGAACAGTTCAATATAATCTTAAATCGCTGCTGAATCAATGAAACAAAAGAAGTTTTGTTGATAAATCATCGTCTAAACTGTATTATTACAAGATGTTCATTAATTTATGGAGAATCGCCATGCCAGCATTGAAAAATGTTTTTAAAGGAACTCTTTTGTTTCTATTTGTTATTTCAACTTTGCAACCGCTTTTTGCAGAAAAATATGAAGGGTTGTGGAACTCTTTTGTTGAAGAAGGTCCTCATGTAACTGACATTCAGGGCGGAGGCGGAATGGACGGTGTTTTTGATGTTGAAATGTCAATAAACAGCAACCAGGTCTATGAACCGTGCATTGTCTGGGCACACACTCCGGGAGACGGAATTTATCAGATACAGTCAACAGAGCTCTATTTTTCAAAAAGAGATGCAACATCAGGCAAATGGTCAACACCGGCAAAGATAACAGACAACGATTTTGAAGAGGAAAATGTCCAGTTCGTTGTCACTCAGGGAACTCCTGAGATATTTCATGTTTTCTATACCGCGTCAAACCCTGATAACAGCAATGATTTGATAATGTACACCTCTTCAGCAAACGGAAGTACCTGGTCAACACCGGTAAGCATTGCCGAACATTTTCAGATTCGTTATTTAACTGCAAAAACTTCAGGAGACGAGTCATTCCACCTTATGTACACACCGGTTGAAACAAATTATACCACAAGCGTCGCATATGTCTGGAAAGCACATTATTCCGGCTCGCAGTGGTCAACACCCATCGTGCTTGCCAACGAAAGCGGCGTAAACTATTCCAAACCCCTCTTTTCGCTGGAAACAACCAATGTTGATGACGATATAATTCACGCAGTATGGCATGAATCAAAAGGAGAATATTCAGATAGACAGGAAAGAGTTGTTTTTAAAATATTCTCTGAAGAAGGAAATCTGTGGACTGACATTAACCCCGGGGCTGTTTCCGACTGGGAAACAATGTCGTCTTTTCCCAGTGATATTTTAGCGTTAGGGATCCCTAACGAGCATTATTATGTATATGTCGTTAAAACTGCGGCAGCAGAAGGAACAAGCTATTGGCAGCCGTTCCTTTATACATACAGCTCATACAGCGACTCCTGGCTTGCACCTCAAAAGATAACGGAATCAAATTCAGCACAAGGGGAATCCTTTCTGCTGATCCCTTCAAGCACAACTACAACTACAATTACTATCGCATGGATGGAAAAAAGCTCAGGAATGAAAGTCCGTCTTGCCGATAAAGGTGAATTTGTAAGTTCCGCTCAATCTGTTCCTGACTGGTCAAGACCTTATGAAGGTCTTGCAACCGGGTATCTCCCTGTAACTGGTGAATATCTCAAAGCAGCAAACATCGGAGGAGACATAACATTTGTCTGGAATGTGACATCAAGCTGGGATTCAGATAAATCACCGAAACTCTACACTCTTCAGCAATGGACAGAAGGTGAAGTGAAATCGCTTGAGGAACTTAATGACACAGGTGACACCGGAAACACAGGAGATAGCGGAAATACCGGAAATTCCGGAACTGACAAAAAAGACGACGACAGTTGTTCCATCCTTTATATCTGATGATAATTTAAAATGAAAATATTCGTCGATGCAGATGCCTGTCCTTTGGCAATACTTGAAATATTGTCAAGGGCGGTTTTTAGAAAAAAGATCTATATGGTGCTTGTGGCGAATCAGCTTAAAAAAGGGAACTTTTCAGAGTTTGTAAGTTCAATTGTGGTTCCGGGAGGAGCTGATATTGCTGATGACAAAATAGTTGAACTTATGGAGGAAGGTGATCTCGTCATTACCGCTGACATCCCTCTTGCTTCAAGAGTTGTTGAAAAAAAAGGTTTTGCACTCAATCCAAGAGGTGAATTTTATACCGAGGAAAATATCAGAGCTCGGCTTTCAATGAGAAATTTTATGGATGAACTTCGCGGAACAGGCGTTGACACCGGTGGACCATCAACATTCAACAACAAGCACAAACAGCAGTTTTCTCAGGCACTTGACAAGTTTCTGGCAAAATATTAAACAACCAATCACGGATTTTTTTGCCCACAGTAGAAAAAACTCGCGAGTTTTTTTGCTTTGAGTAGAAAAAACTCGTATAATGAACCAACTTGCTGGTTTTTTTGAGGTGTTTTATGTTTGAAAGATTGCTTGCCTCCCAGGTTAAAAAAGATCTTGAAAAAAAAATGGTTTTTATCGGAGGGGCGCGTCAGGTGGGAAAAACCACTCTTGCAAAATCGCTGATTGATAAATCGGGTACTTATCTTAACTGGGATATTACTGAACACAGGGAAATGATACTGAAGGGTGAGATACCTGTATCTGAAATGATCGTTTTTGATGAAATTCATAAATTTAAAGAATGGCGGCAGTATATTAAAGGGATATTCGACCGTTACGGAAATGATAAAAAGATCCTTGTGACAGGAAGTGCCCGGCTTGATTATTACAGACATGGAGGTGATTCACTTCAGGGCAGATATCACTATCTTCGAATGTTTCCGCTTTCGGCTGCCGAGTTAAAAATAAATAATTACAATGACTTGATAGTTCTTTTTAATCTTGGCGGCTTCCCGGAACCTTTTTTTTCAGGGTCAGAGATAGAATCAAGAAGATGGTCGAGAGAATATAGGACAAGACTCATTCAGGAAGATATTGTCTCTTTGGAAAACACAACCGAATTGCAGAAAATTGAGTTGATGATGCTCCGGCTTCCAGAACTTGTCGGGTCGCCGCTTTCAATAAATTCTCTGCGCGAAGATCTCAATGTCAGCCACAAAGCTGTTGCAAGCTGGATTGAAATACTTGAGCGGCTTTATGCAGTTTTTCGTATTCCGCCAGTTGAAAGCAATCTTCTCAGAGCTGTGAAAAAAGAACAGAAACACTATCACTATGACTG
>JAGOEX010000006.1:4361-32132 GCA_017997475.1 bacterium | reverse complement strand
ACCTGAATTTCCAAGATCATCATTATCATCATCCGGTCCGCATGACTGGAAACTTAAAATGATCATAAGAGCCAGAAAAATTACGAGAGATTTTTTCATTGTATTCTCCATATCCTAATTATTATTTAGGGTTGCTTTCAGGAACGATTACATTTACAAGCCGGCTTGAAAGATAACTGCCATTGCCAAGAACAGTCACTTGAGCATCGAATTTTATGTAGGTATCATTGCTGTTGATGCAGAAATCGTTAAAGAATCTGACATCAAAGGTTACATCTGTTCCCTGAGTTACAGAAAAGAAAGTGGTCTCACTCTGTCCCGAAACACCTTCCGGCGGATCTGCCGCAATGGTTTTTGAAGATTTGATGAAATCGGCTGCTGTCTGGCCGCTACAGTCATCATCGCTCATTTTTCCGGTTGTTACATCCATGTCTATAAAAGTTGTAAGGTTTATTATTGCCTGAGCGATCTGATCACTCATGCCTGATCCATCCGGATTTGCAGTGTGCGAATTAAAGTTCTTTCCTGTTCCGTCAAGAGACCCGGTCATCTGGGAAAGAAATTCATAGTCTTCATCCGGAGCATTGCTGACCTTGCAGTTGTTTCCCTGATCATCACAATTGAAAGCAGAGTTTATCCCGATGAATTTTGCACCGATGCCGTTAAGGGCGGCAATTGCCATTTCACGGGTTAACATTTTTGTTCCGGGATTGAACATACATCCTTCCTTGTTGAAAGTGGGATCGAATTCAATGCAGTCAAGAAATGCCTCATCGCTTATCATGATGTAGATAGGCATGGTCTTTTTTCTGAAACATGCTCCGCCGACACTTCCGAGCTTTTGGGTGCAGTCAGCTTTTGCAACATTGTATACAGCATCTTTAACTAAATTCTGATTACATCCGCCAAAAGCCGCAGGAAGACAGCTCTGAACTGACCCGATATATTCCTCTCCTGTCGCTGTAAGGTAGAATGACGGCCAGTGGAACTCATCACCCTGTCCTCCGAATTTATAGCTGTCAACAGCGGATTTTACATCATCACCATTGATTGTAATATGCTGAAGGATCTGATATGGATTTTTATCCCATCCGAAGATTACAAATCCGTACGCCGCAAATCCCGGTGAAGTGAACTGAGTTGCAATAGCATCGATGATCTTAGTCTTTATCTCTTTTTTGAGATTGCTCTGTTCATCGCTCATTGAGCCGGAATCATCAAAAACGATCAATACATCAATCGATTCAATTTTAGTCGAAAAAGTAAGGGTTCTTGTAACATCTTCAGGAGCGTTATATGGAAGGACAACATAGAAAATGCCGGCAGGAATTGAATCCCCGTCGTCAAGCGGATCAGAGCCATAAGCTATCTCGGCAAGATCGTCACTTCCGTCACCGTCGGAATCCTTGTTGTAAGGATCTGTTCCACCTTCCTTTTCTTTTTTATCGCTTAGACCGTCATTGTCGCTATCCTTGTCAATAAAGTCGGGAATATCATCCTTGTCTGAGTTTGCACAGGGCTGAGATGGACATTCCTGCGAGTCACTGTATCCGTCACCGTCACTGTCAGAATCCATATAATCGGGCATTCCGTCACCGTCGGTATCATTGCAGGGACACTCAGAGCATTCAACGGAATTGGGTATTCCGTCACTATCATCATCAGCTTTTTTCCAGGTCTCTGTTTCCCATTCGGTCTTGAGCAGTCCCGGTCCGCAGGTATCTTCCTCTTCACCGCCGGTGTTCCCGGAGTTGCCGGAGTTTCCGCTGTTTCCTGAATTACCTGTATTTCCTGAGTCTCCGGTATCGCCTGTGTTTCCTGAATCACCGGAATTACCGCTGTCGCCGCTATCGCCTGAATCACCACTGTTTCCGCTGTTACCTGTGTCACCCTGATTGTTCTCTTCATCATTTGGTCCGCATGCAGCAGTAAAAACCAGAGTTGAAATCAGTAATAATCTGAATAAAATTGACTTCATCGTTCCCTCCTGAGGTTTATTGTCAAATACTACTAAATTTTAGTGTCACACAACATCAACTTTTCTGATTATAAGAAAATAGATGCGAAAATGAAGAGAAAAGTTTAAAATTATTGAAAAAATTGAGGATTTTGTTATTAGCGTGAAATACTAACAGACACGGCTTTAATGATTTCAGGAGTTTCTAAGAACTAAAAATCGGGAGAGTAGGGATTTTCGTCACAGGCGTCACCTATGCCGTCATTATCACTGTCAAGTTGTGATTTATTGAAAACATTCAGGCAGTTATCGTTGCAGTCAAGGACTCCGTCACCATCTGTGTCGTTGTCAGGAGCTCCGCAGCCGCAAACTCCTGGAATGATTTTATCAGGATCGTTCTTGCACTGGTCGCAGACATCACCGGTTCCATCTTCATCACTATCAAGCTGATCATTGTTGGAATTCACAGGACAGTTATCGTTTTCATTCAGGATCGTGTCGCCGTCAATATCATTATCGCAGACATCTCCAATCCCGTCAGAATCGGTATCTTTCTGGTTAGAGTTCGGAACATAGACACAATTGTCAACCGAATTGTTCCGTCCGTCACCGTCAATATCGGTATCACAGGCATCGCCTTTGCCGTCAGAATCGGTATCTTTCTGATCACTGTTAAAATCATTCGGGCAGTTGTCCTGACAGAAAACCTTGCCGTCATTGTCACTGTCGCTGTCACTTATTCCGCATCCGCAGATTCCCTCAGCGATCTTGTTTATATCGTCAGGACAAAGATCGTTGCAGTCCGGAGTTCCGTCTTCATCAGAATCGGTGTCGGCAACTCCGCATCCGCAGGTGCCTGGATCTGTTTTCAAAGGATCGGCAGGGCATCCGTCATCGTTGTTCAGGATTCCGTCACCGTCCTTGTCGTCATCACACACATCTCCAATATTGTCGGAATCAATGTCATCCTGACCCGGATTGGAAACAGAAGGACAGTTGTCTGCAGAATCGATTATTCCGTCACCGTCGGAATCTTCTATTACAACATCCTTGATGAAGTAAATTGAATCAGAACCTATGTCTGCAAGATCAACTGAAAAATTTGGAAATCCACTTTCAGCATAGTCATATACCATTATTATACCTGTGAAGTGACCGTACTGATATCCGTTTGTATTCCATCTCAAATAAGAATATCCGTCTTCAAGATCTATAGTTGAAGGGAAGGAGTTGCTGTTGAATGCCGCTCTGAGATTTATCGTTCCGTATCTGCTTGAAAAAGTTGTGGAAAAACAGTAATCAGAAGGACAGCTCGTGAAAATGATCGATGCTTTTGAAGAAGCTTTGAAATTAAATGAACTTTCGTCAGTTTCCGCACTTACGGAACCTGAAAAATCTTCTCCGTTCTGATAGAATGTAAGGTCGGAACTGTCGCCAGGATCTATGTCGGGAACTTCGTCCTGATCAGGATATTCCGTGTCAGGATCTTCATCAGGGTTTTCAATTACAGCGTTTGAGAATTTCAGATCGTTCCCATTTAGCTTCACAGAAGAATATGCATCGCCGGTCTTTGTAAAATTCTCAATAATTACTTTACCCGAGAAACGGCCGTAAACTGAACCGTTTACCTTCCAAATGGCAGTATTCCCGGTGTTGTCAAGTGTGATGTCATCAGAGTTGCCGAGGTCTTCTTCGGATAAGGAAAACACGATTTCATCAAAATCGCTTTTGAATGTTATTACAACCTTTCCTTCAAGATCTGATGGAAGAGATGCTTTTTTCAAAACAATGGAATTGTCTCCGTCAAGGGCTGTCATGTCGGCAACGATCTTTGTGCCGTTGTAATCATATGAAAAATGGGTTCCGCTGAATTCCACAATCGAATCTTCATCAGGTTTTCCATTTTCATCAGGATTGATTATAACATCATCCGGTCTTGGATCATCTTCGTCAGGATTTTCATCATCGCCGCCCCATCCGTCATCATCTTCGTTATCCGGAATTTCGGGGATGTCGTCTATAACAGGTTCATTTTCGTTCATGATGCCGTCGGTCGATTCATCATCGACTTCTGAATCAGAGTCATAGATCTCAGAATCAGCATAGGTTTCCTTGTCTTTTATGGTCTTTTTTTCAAGACATCCGGAAATGACAAGCCCGAACATGATCAATGTAAGAACCAGAAAATAATTTTTCATAACTCACCTCATAAGAATGTAAAAATCACCAAAACTGGAAAGAATGTTACTGTATTTTATTTTTAAGTCAAATCTGTTGACCTTTGAGACAACAGAGGATAAAATGGTTTGTGTTGAATGTTTATCACAACGGAGAAAAACATGAAAAGGTCAGTTTTTTTTACAATTATTTCTCTTTTTATTCTCATTTTCGTTTCCTGTGAACAGTCGAAGAAGATCAGGATAGCTCCTTTACAGGATGAAGAGATGACTGAATCTGAAGATCAGGATTTCTCAGATGAAGATTCGGGGAATACGGGTGATACAGGAAATACAGGGAATTCAGGGAATTCAGGGAACAGTGGCAATTCCGGTAACACTGGTGATACCGGAAATTCAGGTGATACGGGAAACAGTGGAAATTCGGGTGACAGCAGCACTGATGAAGATATTGTCGTCATCAAGGATTGCACAAAGGACGAGGATTGTGTATATTTAGATGGAGAATGCAAAAAAGGAATTTGTTCCGAAGCCGGGATATGCGAGATTGAAAACAGACCTGAAACTACTTTGTGCGACGATGGTGTTTTCTGCAACGGTGAAGATGCATGCAACAATAACGGCGAATGTGTTGCAGGAAACACTTATCCATGCGGTGATTTTTTCTGTTCGGATTCGCTTAAGTCTTGCTGCGAGGGAGGATTTGCCGGTGATGATTGTTCGCAATGTGTCAGATTTGTTAAAGAATCAGGTGTAAAGACTCCTGACGGGTTGACCTGGCATACCGCATATTCGACAATCCAGGAGGCAGTTGACTCAGCGAATGATGCTGTTCTTATTGAAAGTAACGGCATAGATGAATGTGAGATATGGGTGGCTCAGGGAACATATGTGATCCCTGCAACGATCAAGATCTATTCAAATATTTCGATACTTGGCGGTTTTGCAGGAGAAGGTGACAAAAGAGACAATGATCCGTTGCTCACAGTTCTTGACGGATCGGTCAACAAAATGGATAACATAATTGATGCGACAGGTGCTTCAAATGTGGTCATCAGATCTCTTAAATTTTTTGGAAATGTAAATAACGGAACAGGAGACAACTATGCAGGCGCTCTCTATGTAAGTCAGGCATCGAATTTTGTAATAAATTCTGTCATTTTTGATTCCAACGGTGCTGTAGGGGCTTCTGCAGATAACGGATATGAAGGCAGAGGCGGAGCGGTTGCTGTTATTGAATCAGATGTGACTTTCAGTGATTGTGAATTTAAAGGTAATAACGCTCAGAATGGAGAAAGACCAGGGGGATTGAGCACTAATGCTTCGGCTTATGGCGGAGCTGTCTTTGTGTATCTGGGAAATGTGACTTTTTCAAATTCAACTTTTTTTTCAAACACTGTTACCAAAAGAGAAAACGGAACTGCTTCAGGCGGAGCGATTTTTGCGTATGCTCCTGCAAGTTTAACGATTTCCGGCTGCACATTTGAAGGGAATACCACTCAGAACTGGGGTGGAGCATTGAGAGCTGAAGGGGGGAACCTTGTTTTATCAAATAATGTTTTTACCGGAAATTCTGCAAGTGAGAACGGAGGAGGAGTGGAATTTAACAATGTAGAAAGTGCAGCTTTTTCAGAATGTACTTTTTCCAAGAATACCGCAGCGACAGGCGGAGCTATTCATTTGTCGAATAATTCCAGAAACATAACGATTGAGGGAAGTGTTTTTTCAGAAAATGAAGCTACAACTCTTGCGGCAGGAATATCTGTTTCGACATCACAGAATTCAATAGTGATAACACAGTCAGAATTTATGCTCAACAACTGCAAAGGCGGTACAGAATGCCGCGGAGGAGCAATAGGAATTGACAACAATGCCTCAGCAACGATCGTTAACTCTCTGATAACAAAAAATAATGCAAAGAGTTACGGTGGCGGGCTTTATGTCAGAAATGATTCAAGTGCAAATCTTATTTTCTCGACTCTTGCGGACAACACAACTGACGGCAGCAGCAGCACAACCGGATCAGGAATTCATAATTATGACAGCGCTGTGACAAACATTTACAGCTCGATCGTTCACGGTAACGGACCGGCCAATCAGACTCAGAACAATACAAATTCAGCGACAAATGTAACTTATTCTCTTTTTCAGGGCGGATATTCCGGAACAGGCAACATAAATGCGGATCCTTTGTTTGTTGACAGAGCCGCCAATGATTATCACCTCGGTGCCGGCTCTGAATGCATTGATAAAGCAGGAACTGCTGCAGAAAATCCCGTCATTGATCTTGACGGTAAGACAAGACCAGACGGTTCCGGTTTTGACATGGGTTGTTACGAGTTTTAATTTTTAATATATTCACACAGCGGAAAATCGTTCCATCTCTTCAGTTTTTTCTTCCCACTGTTCCATGAGTTTCAGGAGTTTGCTGTCTATTTCAGTTATCTTTTTTGAGATTTCCGGCTGATTGCCTGAACTGGAGTTTAATTGGTTTGAGAGGGAGTTCTTTTCCTTTTCAAGATCACTGATCTCTTTCTGAGTGTTTTCGATCTCTTTTTTAAGCCGGTTTATTTTGTTTCTTATCTCTTTCTGCTGGGCAAAATCCATTTTTCCTTTACTTAACGGTGCATCAGTACCGCCGGATTTTGCTTTTTCTTCGTCAATTATGTCGTGTCCGTAGCGGTCAAGATATTCATTGTAAGTGCCGGGGAAATTTATGATGTCACATTTTCCTCTGAAATATACGACACTTGTGGCAAGAGAGTTGATAAAGTATGAGTCGTGTGAAACAAAAACGATTGTCGCATCGATGTTCTGGAGAGTTTTTAAAAGTATCTCCTTTGAGTCAATGTCGAGATGGGTTGTCGGCTCGTCAAGCAGCAGCAGGTTTCCGGGGTTCATGATCATTTTTATGAAAGCGAGACGGACTTTTTCTCCGCCGCTTAAAACTCCGATCCTTTTATCCCAGTCATCTTCATAGAAAAGAAAGCATCCAAGAAGTGTCTTGACTCGCGACATCAGATCAAAAGGGGCAATAGATTCAACGAACTGTATGACACTCATATCCGGTGGAAGAAGTGTTATCTCATGCTGTCTGAAATAACTTACTTCGACATCCTTGCCAAGCCGGCACTCACCCGATAATGGTTCGATCTCGCCACCGATGATGTTCATCAGAGTTGACTTTCCAAAACCGTTACGACCTACCAGTGCGATTCTTTCTCTTCGTGAAATTATCCGCTTGTAGTCGGCAATGACATCAATATCACCGAAACTGTGATAGAGTTTGTCAACTTCAGCAACGATCTCGCCTCCTCTTTTCGGGTCGGGAAGACGGAAAGTCATTTTTGACGGAGTTCTCGGAAGTGTTATCAGTTCCGCTTTCAGTTTTTCCATCTGTTTATATTTTGACTGTGCAAGGGGAGCTGTTGCCGCATTGAACCGGTTCTTTTCATAAAAATCATTAAGAATCTTTATTTCATCGAGCTGTTTTTCCCGCTGTTTTTCAAGAACTCTGAGCCGTTGCTCCTTTTCAACAAGATAAAAGTCATAATTTCCGCGGTAAATACTCACATTCCCTGCAAAAACTTCCCATGTCTCTTCAACTACGCGATTCAGAAAATCCCTGTCGTGCGAAACAAGAAGGACCTGACCTTCAAATTTCATCATCCAGTCGGCAAGAAAGTCGATCGTTGCGATATCAAGATAGTTTGTCGGCTCGTCAAGAAGGACGATGTCGGGTTCTCTCACCAGAACTCTTGCCAGAGCGATCCTCATCTGCCATCCGCCGCTCAATGTTTTTGCATGTCTATCCCAGTCCTCTTTTGAAAAACCGAGATTTAAGAGAATTGTTTCAACAGAGTTCTTCCTTTTCTTTTTTACATCAAGAGTGTGAAGTTCCTCAACAACTTCGGCAAGTTCCTCACAAAGTGAATCATCAGGGTTTAAATCATTTTCAAGTATGCGGATTATCTCAGCTTCACGGGCTGAAAGCTCGTTGAACCTGTCAGAATTAAGCCATGCGGAAACTTCTTCATAAACAGTCCCTTTGAAATCGTAAACTGCCTGCTGAGGAAGATATTCTACAACTGCGTGTCTTTTTGTGGTTATCTCACCGTTATCGGCATATTCGATCCCTGCGATTATCTTCATCAGAGTAGATTTACCCGAACCGTTCATCCCGACTAAAGCAGTCCTTTTTTTGGAAAGAGGTATCGTCACATGTTTTAATATCGGCTGTCCTGCATACTGTTTTGAAATGTCACTGAGTAGAAGCATAATATCCCCGTCAAAAAATCCGGATGGCATTCTACACACTAAACAAAGAAATGGAAAACTTTTTCAATTTGAATATAGATATTGTGTTGGCGTTTTTGAAACAGGAGGAAAAATGTTTAAGATTTTGTTGCTGATCGCTGTTTTTGTATCTGTTCCATCTGTAGTTGAGGCAAGAAGCTGCGCGGATGTTGATGCAAGTTTTAAGAAAATGATCACTGAAATGAAAGAGGTCTGGAAAAAAGATGATGCTCAGTTGGAAAAAGAGATAACTGAGCTCGAAAAAACCATTACGCATCTTGAGAAAAATGTCGATGCCGACATGAGAAAGCTCGATAAAATGATCAATTCGGAAAAGGAAAAAGAGCTTGAAAAGGCGAAAGTCCAGTATGAAGAAGAGATAAAAAGCATTGATGCGGCAGAAAAAACATTCGTGAGCAAATTCGAAAAGAATATTGCAGACGGTACTGCAAAGATCGCAAAAATGACTAAAGAAATTGAAGATATAGATAAAAAGAACAAGGATCTTGACAAGGTCAAGGAAGAGATAGACGCAAATTATCTCAAGGAGCAGCATGCAAAAGGGGTGGATATCGACAAGATAAGAATGGCAAACGAAGATGAGGACAGAAAATATCTTGCAGAAATAAGTGCTGAATATCAGGTGAAATTCGACGGATTTAATGCAAAGCTTGAAGTTTGGGAGAAAAAAGAGGTCGAAAAGATAGCCGTTGTAGAAGCAGTAGATAAGGAAATTGAGGATTTTTCCGTTGCAATGGCAAATAAGCTTGGTGATTTTCAATCTGATATTGAAAAAAGAAGAGAAGAACTTGCCAAAAAGTTCAAAGATGAGGAACTTGAAGCAAAAAGCATGGAACTTGACATGGAACTTGCCAAAAGATCTGAGGAAATGAACAGGGAGCTTGGTGAATACCGCAAGAAGAAGCTTGAAGAGAAAAAACAGAGGGAATTTGAACTTGATAAATTCAGAATGGAAAAACACGATTTCAAAAAGCAGAATGATGCTCAGATAAAATCTGCCGCAAAGATCAGGGACAATAAGATTGAATTGAGAAGAAATCAGAGAAAAAGGGCAGAGGAGACCTGGGACAGAGAAAAAAAGAGTATGGAAACAAGGTATAAGACAACTCTTGATCTCAAGTTCACTAAGCCGCTTGAGCAGCTTCTCAAAAAAAGGTCTGCTATTGAAAGGGAAATTATAAAAGTTAATGATAAGATCGCAGAAGACCGCGGCAAGTCAAGAAAAGACAGAGATGCATTTGAAAGATCGATCCAGGAAAGGCGTGCCAATAATGAAGAGATATACAGAGCTCAGAGAGAGGGGCTAAGCTCCCGTTATGACGGACAGCTGCTGATGATGAAACAGAAAGAGGAGAAAAAAAAGAACGATCTCGAGCTTAAAAGAACCCAGTTGATTGAAAAAAGAGAAAAGAATCGCGAAAAAAGACAGGCACTGCTTGATAAGAAAAAAGAGCAGTACGAAAAAGAAAAGTCAAAATGTAAGTAAGACCATGGATCAATACGGGAGATTTATATGATAAGCACTAACAAGCTCAGTCTTGCTTTCGGCGGGAGTAAGCTTTTTGATGATGTAAATGTAAAGTTCACTCCGGGGAATTGTTACGGAGTCATCGGTGCAAACGGTTCAGGCAAGTCAACATTCCTGAAAATACTGGAAGGTGCAATTGAGCCGACCAGTGGTGAAGTTGTTGTTCAGAAAGGTTGCAGAATTGCTGTTTTAAGCCAGGATCACTTTGCTTTTGACGACTTTGAGGTTCTTGAAACGGTTATCAGAGGTCATGAGCTTTTGTGGAAAACGATGCTTGAAAAAGATGCAATATATGAAAAGGAGGATTTTTCTGAAGCTGACGGTCTGCTCGCTTCTGAACTTGAGGAAAAATTTTCAGCACTTGGGGGATGGGAAGCTGAATCTGATGCCGCGACCATTCTTGCAGGACTTGGAATAACCGAAGATTATCACAAAAAAAAAATGAAAGTGCTCGACGGTGGAGAGAAAGTGAGAGTCCTTCTTGCGAGAGCGCTTTTTGGCAAACCGGGAATCCTTCTTCTTGACGAGCCGACAAATTACCTTGATATCAGGTCAATTATGTGGCTTGAGAATTTTCTCATAAATTTTGAAAACACAGTGATAGTTGTTTCGCATGACAGACATTTTCTGAACAAAGTATGCACTCACATCGCGGATATTGATTTCAAAAAGATCAAAATGTATGTAGGGAACTACGATTTCTGGTATGAATCCAACCAGCTTATGCAGAAAATGATAAAAGAACAGAACAGGAAGATAGAGGATAAAAGAGCGGAACTCAAGCAGTTTATTGAGAGATTCAGTTCTAATGCTTCAAAAGCAAAGCAGGCGACATCAAGAAAGAAAGAGCTCGAAAAGTTGACACTTGAAGACATGCAGGTGAGTTCCAGAAGATTTCCATATGTCGATTTTAAGCCCGCAAGAGAGATCGGGAAAGAGCTTCTGACGGTCGAGAATCTGTCAAAAACTATTGACGGAGTAACATATTTCAAGAACATCAGTTTCCGGCTTGAAAAAAATGACAAAGTTGCTCTCGTCGGCTCTGATGATATGGCAAAAACTGTGCTTTTTAAGATACTTGCAGGTGAATTGAAACCTGATGAAGGTGATTACAGGTGGGGGCCTACGGTCTCTTTTGCATACATGCCGAAAGACATCTCAAGTTATTTTTTAAATTCCGACCTTGATCTTATTGACTGGCTCAGACAGTATTCTGAGGAGAAAAGTGAGAATTTTATAAGGAGTTTCCTCGGCAGAATGCTTTTTAAAGGCGATGATGCGCTGAAAAGCTGTTCAGTTCTATCCGGCGGAGAGAAAATGCGATGTGTTCTTTCTAAAATGATGCTTTCAACTTCAAATGTGCTGATACTTGACGAACCGACCAATCACCTTGACCTTGAATCGATCACCGCTGTGAACAAAGGGCTCGTCAACTTTACAGGAACGATCCTGTTTGTTTCACAGGACCATCAGTTCATCGAAACGCTTGCAAACAGGGTAATGGTTTTCAACGAAGAAGGTTTCATGGATGCCAAAATACCGTTTGATATGTATATAGAAAAGGGCGGTCGTGTTTAATGTGACCTGTCAAGTTCAGCTATTTCAGACTCGTGGCCTAAAGTTTCAATTATTCTGACAATTTTTTCAAGCACTTCCGGTCCGCCGTCATAGTTTACAGTGATCTCTCCGGTTCCGGGATTCACTCTGACTTCGCTGACACCTTCAAGCCGTCTTCCCGCTTTTTCAATGGCATAAGTGCAGCCCCCGCAGAATATGCCCGATATTTTAAGAATTCCTGTTTTCATGATCATTCTCCTGTTCTCAGAACCGAAAATTTAAGATTTTCAAACTCATGTGTTCCCATGAACCGTTCAAGTATTATGGCGGCGGCAGTGGAATCAATTTTTCCCTGTTTTTTGTTTTTTCTGTAGTTTCCGGGTTTTATCTGCTTAATTTCAACTGCTTCTTTTGAAGAGAGCGATTCATCGATTCTGAAAAAAGGAATGCCGGGAAAAAGCTCCTTCAACCTTCTTTCAAATCCTTTCACAACAGGTGCGAAAGACCCTTCATGTCCTTCCATTGTCAGAGGAAATCCTATCACAACTCCGCAGACATCAATATCTTTGAGCATGACCGATAACCTTGCAAGATCATCGGCAATCGATTGTTTTCTTTGCAAAGTTCCTAAAATAACAGGGAAATTCCAGAGAGGGTCGGTTGATGCGACACCGACATATTTGATTCCCACATCAAGAGAAACTATCTTTTTAACCATCTTTGCCCGAAAGTTTTGAAAGCTGTTCAAGAACGATTTCCTTAATTATCTGCCGGCCGTTCTTTTCAAGCCAGTTTCTGATCTCTTCTTTTGTAATATCTTCATTGAGCAGAGTTTTGTCCTCAGTTTGAGCCGCTTTCTTTTCCACATTTGAAGAACTTTCAGCTTCTGACGGTTCAGGTTCCCTGATCTTTTCATCATGTGTCTCAATCTCAAACTCTTCGGCTTTCACATTCGGAACATTAAGCGGTTTGTCGGAAAGTATTGCTTCAAAATCATTAACCATATTATTATCAAATTCCGGTCTTTGAACCGCCGGTTTTTTATCCGGCTCAACGGCTTTTGCGTCATATTTGTAATCGTCATCAAATAGAAAATCGGCATTTTTATCTTCATTTTTATCAGCATTTTCATTTTTATTTTCTGCTGTTCTTGAAACCTCTTCTTTAACATCCGGCTGTACTGCAAAGAGAGTTTTTTCCTGTTGCGCATCATCATCAGCATCTCCGAATTGGAATCCGGGTTTCGCAGATGTTTTCGGTTCAGGTTTCTGTGTTTCAATGTCTCTGCTTAAACTTGAAAGAATAGAGTCGATCTCGTCAATTCTTGCAAAAATATCTTTTTTCTCCTCAGGTTTTTTCTCTAAGACCGGCTCGCTCTCAGTTCCCTTTTTTTCAGGCACTTCCCAGGAGCTTTTTGTTTTTCCGTCACCTTTTTCCGGTGTCAGAACAACTGCATCGAGGGAGTTTTCCTCAAATACGGGTTCAAGCAGTACCGGTTCATCTTCATCGTCGTGCTCAGGTTCTTCATAAGAAACACCGTCTTTCTGTCGCACGATCTTCAGAAAACTTGATTTTCCTATTGCGTTGATGAGGTCTGCTGAGGAAAAGTCTCTTAAGATCGTTGTCAATCGCCCTGTTTTTGAGGAGTTAGTTGAAAGAATGACCGGAGTGTCGGATTCAGCGAGAAGAGCCACAACTTCTTCAGGAACCATCGATTCTTCTACAATTATGAGATCGAATGTATCGTTCTGGAGAGTTTCCAGAAATGTTTCAAGATTCTGTTTGTGATATATCTCCCAGGGAGTGTCCTTGAGAAAATCAAAGTATTTTTGAGCAGTCAGCTCTTTTGTTTCAAACAGAAGCAGTGATTTTTCCTTCATTTTTCCCCTCCGGAGATACTTTCAAGATATGTTATTATTCCTTTCATGTCATCAGCTATTTCATGCTCAAAAAGATAGTTCTGTCCGCAAAGATCGAATCCCAGGGTTTTTGCATGCAGAAGTTGCCGGGGGCATGAATTAAGCTTTTTATTCAACACGGGATCATCAGTTTTTACGAGGCCGCCGTAAAGGAGATCGTTGGCAACAGGATGTCCTATATGGCTCATGTGCATTCTTATCTGGTGTGTACGGCCCGTTTCAAGCGTAACTTTCAGCAGAGAACAGTATTTATATTCAGCAGTTATCTCGTAGTGAGTAACAGCCCTTTTCCCATTTTTTACATTTGGAGAGAATCTCAGACGGTTGGATGGATCTCTGCCGTGAAATGTGTCTATGGTCCCCTTGTTCTGTTTCAAATGACCGCGTACAATACACACATACTCCCTTGTAATATCATGGACGGACATTTTTAAGGAAAGCTCTTCGAACGAGGCCTGAGTTTTTGCAATGACCAGCAGGCCTGAAGTGTTCTTGTCTATTCTGTGAACAAGTCCGGGCCTTACCGGATCACCTTCCTTTAATCTATCACCACTCCAGTTCAGATGATGGATTATTCCGTTTACAAGAGTTGAACAATAGTTTCCTGTGCCGGGGTGGACAACTAACCCTGCCGGCTTGTTCACAATGAGGAAAAGATCGTTCTCAAAAACGATGTCAAGGTCCATTTTCTCGGGTTCTGCACATATCTGTTCAACCGGCTCGATCTCAAATTCAACGACCATCCCCTTTTGAAAACGGCTGTAACTATTCTTTTTTATTACTTTTCCATTGACTGACAGGTTCTCCAGTGCGATGTTCTTCTGTATTCTTGACCTTGAAATATTAAGCAGTGAACTCAGGAAAAGATCGGCACGGATACCGGAGTTCTCCAAAACGGAAAAACAAATGTCAAAATCGGTTTGAAACTGCATAAATAAAATCCAACTTAAAGAAGTTAATAAACTAAATAACTCAAAAATTATAATGTTTTTTTTATTCTTTGCAATTCAAATGGGTAAAATTTGACAGCAGAGCCCTTTTTAAGTATAGCTATACCTCAGAATTTTTTGGTTATTTAGTTTCGGAGTAAAGATAATGAGATCATTAGTCACTTACCTGCTTCTTTGTTCCTTCAGTTTTCTTTCCTTGACTCCTTCAGGACTCACATTGGCACAGCTCCGTGCTGATGATGACTTCGAACTGGATGAGCTCGACCTCGGTCTTGAAGATGAGGAAGATGTGAAAGAGCCGGAGGAAGAAGTTGAAAAGCCCGGGAAAGATTCGAAAAAGAGTGATTATTCATTTGATGATGCTGAAGATTCAGCTGAATCAGATATGGAAGATTCAGAAGGATCTTTTTCAGAAGACTCGGGAAAACAGAAAATTGCGGCCTTTTACCTTTTCCCGGACTCTTTTTCGCAGAAAAGTTCAGGGAATATTGTTGCGGAAACAGCATCTTATCTTGCGGGTTCAGAATATGATTACCTGAAAACGGAAGCGGCTTTGTTCGTTCCGTCAATGTCGGTTGCAAAAAGAGATCTTGAGGAGGGATTGAAGACATTTGAAGAGGCAAAAGCTCTATATAATGATCTCAGCATCGAAGAAGCCATAACGAAATTTCAGTCTGCAAGAAAGACAATAGAAAAGCATTTAGATAAGATTCCTGATATGAAAGTGCTCGGAGACATTCTTCTTTATCTTGGCGCAAGTTACAAAATGCTTGACGAAGATGATGAAGCGACACCGCTTTTCTCAAGTTATTTAAGCATTTATCCCGATGCGGAACTTGATGATATTGTTTTTTCACCGGAGATCATTTCATTTTTTGACAGGATCAAGGAAGATTTTCTGATGCTTCCGAACGGATCTGTCAGAGTTGAAAGTTTTCCTGAAGGGGCTCTTGTGTCCATCAATGGCAAAATAGTCGGTATTACCCCGACAAAAGTTCACGGCATCACTGAAGGAAGACATTATTACAGGATCCATAAGAACGGTTATCGTGACCGTGCCGGTACATTTACGGTCCGTGAAAGAAAAGAGTCCAAGATAGCCGAAGACCTTTCAAAATATGACAATGCGGGATTTTTACACGAAGCAGAATCATTCATGGTTAAAGAGTACGGCCGTCTTGCAATGCTCAGAAAGTGTGTCGAGATCGCAGAAAAGATGAAAGTTGATTCGGTGCTTGTGACAAGTCTGACAGTTGACGGTGAAACGGTTAAATACTCAGGTCATATTGTGAATCGGGAAAAACGGAATTTTAAGAAAGTTGAGACATCTTTTCTTCTTCCCGACAGGAAAGATCTTACTGAAGTGGATGAGCTTCAGAAATTCAACAAGGACCTTATAAATGACACATACGGATTCAAACCAATATCGGATGTGGCTCTTGATGAAGCGGAACTTCTGGGTTTGGACACAAAGAAAGATAAGAAGGATAAAGGACCTAAAACACCCATTCACAAACAGTGGTGGCTGTGGACACTTCTCGGAGTTGTTGTGCTCGGCGGAGCAGGTGTCGGCACATATTTTGCAGTGACCGCAAGTCAGGGAAAGGAAAGCGGGGCATCGTTAGAGATTAATTTCAAATAATTTAATGTTTTCAGGAGTTTAAGATGGATTTTTCAAAATTTGATGTAAGGGTTGTTGAAAGAAAACTTAAAAGCGGTGAAATAACTGAAAAGGATTATAAAAAATATCTTGAGTTGCTTGAAGATGCGAATGAGCATGTGGAAATAAACGAAGAGCAGCTTCTTAAAGATGCCGGTGTCAGAAAAAAGGAACATTAAATTTCATCTGGAATAAACATGGAAAAGAAATGTAAGAAAAGTGATCTTTCCTCGGTTGTTAATCCTTCATTTGAGAGCCTTGTTTCATCAATTTACTCAGCGGTACTTTTCAATCTGGGTGAAATAAAGGTAAAAGGGATTGATTCGGTCTGCGAAAATGTCGATATGGCGAGATTCAATGTCGGACTTCTTGAAATGATTGAAGAAAAGACAAAAGGGAATCTTTCCGAAGAAGAAAAGACATATCTAAAGAATGTTCTTCTCAACTCGCGGGAGAGAATGAGTGAATATCTCGAATAGCCGTCTAACTGAAATTGCCGGAACTGTAAAAGAAGCGGGAGATTTTGCAAAAACAATGTTTAATGTTCCGGGTCTTCGTAAAAAATTCAAATCCGACAGGGATCTTGTTACCGAGGCGGATGAATTAGTTGAGAAAATGCTCCTTGAAAAGTTGAAAAGGATAGATGATATTCCTTTTCTGAGCGAAGAGTTCAATCCGGCTACAACACTTAACGATCCCTGCTGGATAATTGACCCGATTGACGGAACAACAAACTTTATAAGCGGTATCGCCCCTTTTGCTGTTTCAGTGGCGCACTTTAACGGCAGGCATGTTGACGCGGGAGTGTGTTTTCTTCCTGTTACAGATGAACTTTTCTATGCAGCATCAGGCGGGGGAGCTTTTCTTAACGGGAAAAAGATAAAGGTGAGTGATACGGACAAAGCAATAAACTGTGTCGCCGCAACCGGTTTTGCAGATATTACACACGAAAGTGATCAAAGTACGCTGGCTGTTTTCAACAGTATAATCAAAAAAACAAGGGCTTTAAGACGCCTCGGTTCGGCAGTTGCCGATCTTGTATATACCGCATGCGGAAGGTTCAGCTTCTTTTATGAGGCGGGTCTTTCTCCATGGGATGTTGCCGCCGGATCGCTTATAGTTAAAGAGGCGGGCGGGATAGTGACCGATTTTTATGGAAATGACAGATATATTACCGGAATGACAATAATCGCATCAAATAGACAGATGTATGACTTTGTGAAAAATGAGATCGATGAGCTTTATATTAAGAAAACCAGTTGATACGGAGGAAAAAAAATGACTGCTTTTACCAGTGACGCTCTTCGCAACATTTGTGTTGCAGGACATGGAACTTCAGGAAAAACAACTTTGGTGGAATCTCTTATGTTCAATGCAGGTGCAGTAAACAGGCAGGGGACGGTTGAAGATGGAAATACAGTTTCAGATTTTACCGAAGAGGAAAAGAACAGAGGTATTTCAATTTCAGCTTCAGTTAATGGTTGCGAATACAAAAAATGTCTGCTTTCTTTTGTAGATACTCCGGGATATTTTGATTTTGCAGGTGAAGTTGCTGCGACGATCCCTTTCTGTGAAGCTGCAGTCCTTACAGTTAAAGGGTCTTCCGGTCTTGATGCAGGAACACAGAATGCATTTAATACTGCAAAGAAACTTCATAAATCGATAGCTTTTTTCGTTACTGAAATAGATAGGGACAACATTAATCTTGACGATGCCTTTGACAGTATAAGTAAAGAGCTTGAGATCCCGCTTGCACCGATAACTTTTCCTGCTGGCTCAGGGATGTCGGTAGATTCCATAATTGATGTGTTCAGAGGAAAGCTCATTAAATATGCAAACGGTAAAAGAGCATCGGAAAGTGAAATTCCGGCAGAGTTTGCAGATAAAGCGGCTCAGCTTAAGGAAAAGCTTATGGAAGCTGTTGCTGAAAGCGAAGAATCGTTAATGGAGAAATATTTTTCCGAAGGGACTTTAAGTGATGCGGAAATAACAGCAGGTCTTGCAAAAGCTTTCGCAAACGGTTCGGTATTCCCGGTATTTTTCGGTGCTGCAAACAAGGGTGTCGGTGTAGACTGTCTTCTTGATGCGGTTGTTGATTTTTTCCCTTCTCCTGAAGGCAAAGTGTTAAAATTTGCTGAAGGAGAGATTGAAATGAATCCGAAGACATCACCCAAAGGGATCGTTTTTAAAGTTAACACTATTCCGCAGTTTGGTGAAGTTTTCATTTTTAAACTTCTGCAGGGAGAGATCTCTGAAGGAGCTGACATTTACAACATAAATTCATCGTCATATGAAAAATTCGGACAGTTTTTTTATACCAGAGGCAAAGAGCGTGTTTCTATTAAAACTGTTACGGCAGGACAGATAGCCGCCACCGTTAAACTTAAAAACACAAAAACAGGTGATCAGTTCGCCGACAACAAGAATGCTGAAATTTTCCCGTTCAAACTTATTGAATGGCCTGAAGCAATAGTCAGAGGCGCGTTTATGGGTGTTTCAAAGGAAGATACCGATAAAGTTGCCGCCGCCATTAAGAAAATGCAGGTGGAAGACGCTTCCTTCAAGTTTATTCAGGATGCGGAACTGAAACAGCTTTTTGTTGACGGTCTCGGAGAACTTCATCTTGAGGTAATTTCAAAGAAGATAAAGAACCAGTTCGGACTTGATGTCAAGATAGTGGAGCCGAGAGTTCCCTACCGCGAAACAATAAAAGGCAGAGCGGAAGCCCGCTACCGTCATAAAAAACAGTCTGGCGGTTCAGGTGAATTTGCAGAGGTCAATATCGTTCTTGAGCCGACACCTGAAGCAGAATTCGAGTTCGTAGATGCTATAGTCGGCGGAGTAATTTCAAACAGGTTCATACCAGCCGTTGAAAAAGGGATTCGCGAGATCCTTCCTGAAGGCGTTCTTTCGGGATGCAAGTTCATAAATTGCAAAGTCACTCTGAACGACGGAAAGGAACATCCGGTTGACAGTAAGGAAGTTGCCTTTAAGAAAGCGGCGCAGATGGCTTTCAGAGATGCTGCAAAAAGGGCAAATCCGATAATACTTGAGCCGATATATAACATGCTTGTAAAAGTTCCTGAAGAATTTGCCGGCTCTGTAATGGGCGACATTTCCAGCCGCCGCGGAAAACCGCAGGGAATGGAAAGCGAAGGAAAATATACAATAGTCAGGGCGCTTGTTCCTCTTAAGGAAATTCACGGTTATTCAACGCAGCTCCGTTCGATGACAAACGGAAGAGGCACATACACGATCTCCTTTGATCATTATGAGCCGGTTCCGGGTGATGTACAGAAGAAGATCGTAGAAGAATACGAGGCATCGAAGGAGCAGTAATTGAGGTTAATTTACTATGCATGGGCAACATGGTTCGGATCGGGATATTCACCGGTAGCTCCCGGGACTGCCGGCTCCCTTGCGGCATTGCCTTTTGTGTGGTTTTTCGCAGGGCTCGGCTTTTTTCCGCTTCTGATCTTCGCAGTTGTTACATTTATTACGGGTGTGGCTGTTTCGCAATATATAAGCACAGACAGCTCGGCAGATGATCCGCAGATCGTTGTCATTGATGAGGTTTGCGGAATGGCAATATCAATGCTCCTTGTTCCGTCAGAATATTTAAATCTCTTTTCGCTTAATTCGTGGGTTGTTGTTCTTTCATCTTTCGGGCTTTTCCGGCTTTTTGATGTATGGAAACCGTGGCCGGCATCTTATTTTGACGGATCTGTCCATAACGGATGGGGAATGATGCTTGATGATGTTGCGGCGGGTATCTATTCTATGATCGGTACATTTTTGGTTTACAAGTTATTTTTGTCTGTTTTATAGAGAGGTTCGGAATGAAAAAGGTAAAAGTATGCATCACCATCCTTTTTGCACTAACTGCATTTTTTATGTTTTCGTGTACAGGGAAAAATGAAGTTGACAAGAAAACAGAAAAAGAAAGTGCCGAAGCCAGACAGGATGATGAAATATTTAAAGTTGAGATAGGAACATCGATGTTTCAGGGTCCTGCCGATGCTCCTGTAACAATAATAAACTTTTCCGATTTTCAATGCCCTTTCTCAAAAAGATCAGTGGACCTGATGTCGAAGATAATGAAAGATTATGACGGCAAGGTGAGATATGTGTTCAAACATTTCCCTCTCGGTTTTCATAAACTTGCCAAGCCCGCGGCGCTTGCCTCCATTGCCGCACAGAAACAGGGAAAATTCTGGGAATACTATTTAAGATTATTTGATGACATAAAAAATATTAATGATGAAAATCTGGTCAAATGGGCATCTGACCTCGGTCTTGATATGGAAAAATTTGAGCAAGACAGAAATTCGGAAGAAGCGGGAAAGATACTCCAGAATGACATTTCGCAAGGGATGACCTTCGGAGTCAGGGGAACTCCGACAATGTTTGTGAACGGCAGAAGGGTAGTGGGCGCGAATAATGTGAAGATCACAGAGCTGCTTGTCAAACAGATATCTGAAGGTGAAAAAATTAAAGCCAAGGGTGTGAAAGATGTATATTCCGAGATAGTTAAAGACGGCCAGATAAGATACACTCCACCGAAAAGGGATCCCGGCAATGTCCCTTCTGATGTTTATAAAGTCGGAATTCCCGAACATTCTCCTGTATGGGGTGTTGATGATGCAGATGTAACCATAATACTGTTTGATGATTTTGAGTGTCCTTTCTGTTCAAGACTGCATACTACTTATGAACAGATCAAAAAAGAATACGAAGGAAAGATACGGGTGGTTTTTGTCAATCTTCCGCTCCGTTTTCATAAAAAGGCGACACCCGCGGCACTTGCGGCACTTGCCGCTCATAAGCAGGAAAAGTTCTGGGACATGTATGATTCGCTCTTTAAGAAACAGAAGGAATGGAAGGATGCTCCCGATCTTCAGAAATGGTTTGAAGACGAGGCAAAGCTTCTTGAACTTGACATTGAGAAATTCAAAAAGGATATGGAGTCTCCCCAGTTGAAGAAAATGGTGGAAGATGACTCTGCTCTTGCAGAAAAGCTCGGTGTCAGAGGAACTCCCGCTTCATTCATAAATGGACGGTTCGTGAACGGTGCGCTTCCGTTTGAAACATTCAAACAGGTTATAGATGAAGAGCTGAAAAAAGTTCAACCTCTGAGGGAAAAAGGACTCAAAGGGAATGATCTTTATAATGAGATGATTAAAGACGGAAAACCCGGTATATCCAGATCGGCAGGTAAAGAAAAGCCGGCAAGTGACCCGGACAAAATATACGAGCTGTCTTTCACGGGCAAAGAACCGGTAAAAGGGAAAAAAGATGCGGGAATTACAATAGTGGAGTTTTCTGAATTCCAGTGTCCTTTCTGCCGGAGAGGTGCTTCAACCATTGAAGAAGTTGTTGATGAATACAAAGGAGAGGTCCGGCTTGTGTTCAAACATATGCCGCTTGCTTTCCACAAGGAGGCGAAACCAGCCGCAAAATTCTCTATTGCAGTTAAGGAGATCTACGGAAATGAAAAGTTTTTCGCTCTTGGAAAGATGCTTTTTGATAAGCAGAGTGAGTGGAAAACCGATCACATGAAAAAATTTGAGAGTTATTCAAAGGAACTTGGATTGGATTGGAAAAAAATATCCAAAATGATGGAAAGTCCCGAAACAGATCTCATTCTCAAACAGGACATGGAAGAGGGTTCAAAACATGGGATAAGGGGTGTCCCGGCATTTTTTATTAACGGAAAGATGGTTTCTGGTGCAAAGAAAAAAGAGTATTTTAAGGCAGTTATAGATAATTTACTTAAGAAGGAGAAAAAATGATGAAAAGAATATCTGCAGAGATCTTTGTTCTGAAAGACGGATCCGGAAATCTGATAAACGACATAGATACAGATCAGATATTTCACAACAAGTATCTTTCAATTGTCGATATAAAGCTCATGGGACAGTATGCTCTTGACAATCTTGATGGCTATAAGGATTTTGCAAAGAAAGTTAAGTCGGGGATGGTTCTTGTCGCCGGTGAGAATTTCGGTTCGGGAAGCAGCAGACAGCAGGCGGTTGACTGTTTCATTTCACTCGGTATGCAGGGTGTCGCGGCGAAATCGTTCGGCTCTATCTACAAAAGAAATATCATTAACACCGGCTTTCCGATGATAGAGATAACCGATATTGATGAAAAACTTCTTGAGACCGGGACGAAACTTGAATTTGATATTGAGACAAGTGAAATATTTAACAACGGAAAAACTGCAGGTCATTTCAAAAAATTCTCCACTGTTCAGAAGGATATTATCGAAAAGAACGGTCTTTTGAACTGTCTTTGATCAGGAGCTTAGATGCCGCTTAATAAAAAAACAAACAACCGTAAAGCAGGAATAATTCTTCACCCCACATCTCTTCCCGGGAAATGGGGTGTCGGTGATATGGGCGGCAATGCTCTTAAATTCATTGATATGATGGCTGATGCAGGGATCAGAATATGGCAGATACTGCCTTTGACCCCGACAGGGATTGACGGATGTCCGTATAATTCATACAGTGCTTTCGCCGGCAATGAACTTCTGATAGATATTGAAGATCTTCTGAAATCGGGTCTTGTTCCGGAAGATGTTGAAATACCTCAGTTTAACGATCACAGGGTTGATTTTAGAAAAGTAATTGACTTTAAAAACAAGCTTATTGCTTCAGCGGCCAGAGAATTTGCCGGGATAAAAAAAGAATCCGGTGAGTTTGAGATCTTCAAAAAGGATCACGCTCAGTGGCTTGATGATTATGCACTTTTCAAAACACTTACCGATAAATTTGAAGGAAGATCGTGGAAACTCTGGCCTGAAGAATACAGGAAAAGAGATGTCTCTGCTTTGAAAAAATTTGCATCTGAACATAAAACCGAGATCAACAGATATCAGTTCGGCCAGTGGATATTTTTCAGCCAGTGGAAAAAGTTGAAATCGTATGCAAACAGCAAAGGTATCGAAATAATGGGAGACATTCCTATTTTTCTTTCGTTTGACAGTGCCGATGTGTGGGCGAATCAGCATATTTTCAAAATGGTTGAGGGCGAACTGCTTGAAGTTTCAGGTGTTCCACCGGATTATTTCAGTGAAAACGGTCAGTTATGGGGTAATCCTCTTTATGACTGGGATAAACTGAAGAAAGATAATTTCAGTTGGTGGATCGAAAGATTTTCCCACAATGTTAAAATGTATGATTCGATCCGGCTTGATCATTTCAGGGGCTTCAGCGAATACTGGTCAGTTCCGGCCTCTGAAAATACAGCAAAAAACGGTGTCTGGAAAAAAACTCCGGGGAAAGAGCTTTTCAATACGGTGATAAAAAAGCTCGGGAACTTCCATGTGATAGCGGAAGATCTTGGAAATATTGATGAAAAAGTTATAAAACTTAGAGACGAGTTCGGTTTTGCCGGGATGAAAGTGCTTCATTTCGCTTTTTATGACGGGACAGATCATGAGTTCCTGCCGCATAATTTTAAAGACACTAACTGTGCCATCTACACCGGAACTCACGATAATGACACAACTGCGGGCTGGTACTGGAGCCAGAGCAGTGATACAAGGAATTATGTGAACCACTATCTCGGTTCAAACGGGGATGATATTCACTGGAAAATGATCCGTCTTGCCCTTTCTTCGATCGCTGATCTTGCTTTTTTTCCTCTTCAGGATGTTCTGGGGTGGGGGAGTGACTGCCGTTTCAATGTTCCGGGAACTACCGGTCCTCAGAACTGGTCATGGAGATTTAAAGAAGGGGATCTGACTAATAATCACATTGACAAACTTCGCGGTGTTCTTGTAGCATTCAACAGAGTTCATAAATAAAACAAGGGGTTTATATGGAAATAAAGGTTCTTCAGGTTGCTCCGATCGGGACAAATTGTTATATTGTTTCGGAAAATAATGAAGCGTTCATCGTTGATCCGGGCGGTGACAGTGCTGACATAATTAAAGAAGCACAAGGTAAATCGGTTAAATATATCCTTCTGACCCATACCCATTATGACCATATCGGTGCTTTGAACGATATTAAAAAGCAATTTCCCGATGCATTGCTTGCTGTACATTCTCTTGAAAAAGAGTGGCTTTACGACCCGAAAAAGAATTTATCTATCGGATTTTATATTGATTTTGCATATTCAGGCAAAGTCGACATTGAGCTTAAAGACGGAGACGAGCTTGAATTTGCAGGGCATTCAATAAAAGTCATTCATACTCCTGGACACACTCCGGGATGTGTCTGCTACCACATTGAAGACGATCTTTTTTCGGGGGACACCCTTTTTAAATCAAGTGTGGGGAGAACCGATCTCCCGGGCGGAGACGGAATTTCACTTGTAAAAAATATAAAGGAAAAGCTTTATGTTCTTCCAGGTAAGACTGTGATATATCCGGGACATGAGGGAACAAGCACGATTGCGTGGGAAAGAACACGGAATTCTTTTGTGAAACTCTGATATGGAAATTCTTGAATTCACAAGACAGACATTTGAAAATGCAATAGAATCAGCAGGTTATCCAAAATTCCGCGCAAGACAGATAATAAGATGGATATATCACAGAGATGTCTATTCATTTGAAGAAATGACCGATCTGGGCAAAGATGACAGGGTCGCTTTTCAGAAACTTTTTTCGATAACTCCAATTTCTGAGCCGGCAATACATTCATCTGATGACGGAACAAAAAAACTGACATTCACTCTTGAAGACGGTGCTGTTATCGAATCGGTAATAATTCCTGAAGATAAGAGGAATACTCTGTGCATTTCAACTCAGGCGGGTTGTCCTTTGAAATGTTCTTTCTGCCGGACAGGAACGCTCGGTTTTAAGCGGAATCTGAGTGTGAGGGAAATAGTAGGGCAGGTGATAAGAGCCGACAATATCCTTGAAAAGACAGGCGAACATCTTAACAACATCGTTTACATGGGAATGGGGGAGCCGCTTCTTAATTTTGAAAATGTCGTTGATTCGATTCTGATCCTCATGGACGATCTGATGCTGAATTTCTCAAACCGCCGTATCACTGTTTCAACGGCGGGAATTGCTGACAGGATCACTGAACTCGGTGAAAAGACAGCTGTAAACCTTGCCATTTCTCTTCATGCTGTTAACGATGAAAAAAGAAGTAAGATCATGGACATAAACAAAAAATATCCCATTTCAGCCCTCATAAATGCGGCAAGATATTATCCGGCACATCAAAGAAAAAAGGTGATGCTTGAATATATCATGCTCAAAGGGTTTAACGATACCGCGGAAGATGCAAAAGAACTTGCAAAAATTGCCAATCAAATCGATGCAAAAGTCAATCTCATCGCATTCAACACATTCCCCGGAGCTATCTTCGAACCCACACCCATGAAGGAAATTCTCAGGTTTCAGGAAATCCTCATATCAAAAAATGTCACAGCACTTTTAAGAAAATCCCGCGGAGGCGACGAACTTGCCGCCTGCGGACAGTTGGGGCATGTTTAGGGAATAATCACCAGCATTCTGCATATCCGAAAGTGTCACGGCATTCTTCAAAGCTCCAGCAGTCAAGCCATCCGTGGAAAGTGTCTTCGGCTTCTTCACAGTTATCTTCAAAACATTCATCTTCGTAGCCGAATCCGCCGACATGATAGCCAGATCTGCATTCTGTGCAGTGAGTTCCGGTATATCCGGCAAAATAATCGCAGTCACAGACAGGCGCTCCGTTTATAATTGAACAGTCATTGGATGCTCCCCATGCCGTATCGTTGCAGTCAAAGAGGATGCAGGTTTCAAGGCAGGTTCCGTTGTTATCTTCATCCTGATAAAACGAATCACATACACATTCCGCTGTTCCAGTGTAATCTTCACAGTGAGCATTAGCTCCGCAGGTAAGCGTTGAGCATGTTACCGCTGTGTTGTTGTCAATATCGGGTGTTTCATCCGGAGTTTCATTTTCATCGGCAGTCGTTTCCGACTCCGTATCAGACACTTCCGACTCCGTTAAAACTTCGTCGGATAAATCGTCGGACAAGTCGTCAGTGGCTTCATCCGACTCCGCCAAGGCTTCGTCGGACAAGTCGTCGGTGGCTTCCGACTCCGTTAAAACTTCGTCGGACAAGTCGTCGGATAAGTTGTCATCAACTGTATTGTCATCTGTTTTATCGGTGTTTCCATCGGTGGCTTCAGTGTCTGGGTTGGAGCTGGCTTTATCAGGAACAGTCGTTTAATTATCAATGCAGACCCCGTCAATGCATGAAAAACCGGGCAGACAGTCAAAATTGTTAATACACCCCGGTTCATCTTCAACAGTGCAGGAAATAAAGAGGGTTAGCAGAAATAATGATGAAATTAAAAGCTTGAAGTTCATATTAATCTCCTGAAAAAAAACTTTGAAAATATATCAGAAAAGTGTGCAAATTACAAGGTGAAGGGAAAATTGATGTCAGTCAAGAAGATGGACAAGGAGTCCGCTTCTGAGTTTCGGCTCAAACCATGTCGATTTTGGCGGCATGATCTTGCCGGCATCGGCAACATTCATAAGCTGTTCAACTGATGTTGGGAAAAGTGAAAAAGCCATTGTGCACTCACCGCTGTCAACTCTTTTCTTGAGTTCTGCCGTTCCTCTGATTCCGCCGACAAAATCGATGTTTTCATCGCTTCTGGGGTCGCCGATTCCGAGAACGGGTGCAAGAAGATTGTTCTGCAGAATTGATACATCGAGCCCTTCAACAGGGTCGTCTGCCGGGTAAGTGCCTGCCTTTGCTTTGATTATTTTCCATTCGCCATCCATATAGAAACCAAACTCAGTTGCCATTTTGGGTCTGTCTTCGCCGGTTCTTACTATTTCAAATTTCTCAAGCATTTTTGCCATGAACTCATCTTTTGTAAGTCCGTTCATAGTGAGAAGAACTCTGTTGTAATCGAAGATCTTAAGCTGTGTTCCGGGAAAGAAAACAGAAAGGAAATAGTTGTATTCCTTGTCGTCACTCGGATTCGGATCTGTTTTCAATCTTTCAGCTTTTGCTCTTGCCGCACTTGCCGATCTGTGATGACCGTCAGCAACATACAGAACCGGCACTTCATTTCTGAAAGTGCTTGATATTTCAGCGTTTATTCTTTCATCTTTGATCACCCAGACTGTGTGTCCGATCCCGTCTGTGGCGACAAAATCAACTTCTGGCTTATTTTTAACAACCTCAGCCACAAGTGCGTCAATCTTCGCATTATCTCTGTATGTAAGAAAGACAGGACCTGCGTTTGCATTGAGCGTGATGACATGTTTTGTTCTGTCGTCCTCTTTTTTCTTTCTTGTGAACTCGTGTTTTTTTATAAGGTCGTTGTTGTATTCATCAGCACTTGCACAACCGACGATTCCATATTGTTCGTGACCGTTCATAGTCTGGCGATAGATATAAAGATGAGGTGTTCCATCCTGAACGAATATCCCCTTTTCGATCATACCGTAGAAATTTTCCTTTCCCTTCTGATAAACGCTTTCATCATAAATATCAATATCTTCCGGAAGATCAATTTCCGGCTTGTTCACATGAAGAAAAGTGTATTCATCATCTTTTGCAAGCTCTCTTGCCTCTTTAGAATTAAGAACATCATAAGGAAAACTCGCAACCCTGTGAGCGATCTCGTCACGCGGTCTTACAGCTTTAAAAGGCCTAACAGTAACCATGGTCTCCTCCTGAATAAAAGTATAAAAATACAAACAACAAAGACTTTTAATATTTGCAATG
>JAGOEX010000006.1:0-4261 GCA_017997475.1 bacterium | reverse complement strand
ACTCGCAACCCTGTGAGCGATCTCGTCACGCGGTCTTACAGCTTTAAAAGGCCTAACAGTAACCATGGTCTCCTCCTGAATAAAAGTATAAAAATACAAACAACAAAGACTTTTAATATTTGCAATGCGGTTTGTCAAGGATAACCGGGAAAAGAGGAATTTTTAGAAAAGGAAGCTCTGCAAAACAAAGGATAAGATCAGAGCTCTTGAGAATTTTGTAATTTTTATCACTTCAGCTATAATATTTCAGTTTATTCGGAGATTTAGGAGTCATAAAGAGTCAGATGACAAACCGGGATCAGCAGAAAATTTCAATCCGTTTTTTTGACGACCGTGAAGTGCGTGCTTTGTGGGATGAACAGAATGCAAAGTGGTGGTTTTCGGCACTGGATATAATCGCCGTTCTTACCGATCAGAACGACTACACCAAAACCCGCAACTACTGGAAATATCTCAAAGCTAAGCTGAAAAAAGAAAAAAACGAGTTGGTTAGTGCCACTACCCAACTGAAACTGATAAAAAATGCCTTAACCACCGAAATCAACAGCCGGGAAATGTTCATGAAAGGAATTGACTATTCATATTACTACGAAGAAGTGTAGTGTTCTGAGTTGAATGCAATATTGGCAATGTTTTTTCTTGTAAGCATCCCATTATTGTATGAGAAATCATTCATAATTACTGTGATTTGACTGTAATGAATGAAATATCATACAATTGCTCTTGTTTTTCTTTTAAGCTTGTGATACTCTTACAACAGATTTTTGCAAGAGGAGATGTCACTTATGGAAATGAATTCAAATAAAGACTGGCTGTCAATGACCGATAAAGGACTTGCCAAAGTTATCGGACAGTTTATTCAGCACAACAGATTAAATCAGAACAGATCTCAGAGCAGTGTTGCTGAAGATGCCGGGATAAGCCGCTCAACGCTGAGTCTGATGGAAAAAGGAGAGACGGTTTCACTGGGAAGTCTTATCAGGGTGCTGAGAGTTTTAGATTTGCTGTATATTATGGATGTCTTTTATGTTGAAGATGAGATAAGCCCTATAGAATATGCTAAACTTCAAAAAAAGAAAAGAAGACGAAGCGGTGGCGTAACAGACTGATTTTATTGTTAATACTGGAGAGACCAATGATAGATGTTGCTGAAGTCAGGATATGGGGAGAGCTCGCAGGGGCTGTAAAATGGAATACAGGCAGGCAGATCGCAAGCTTCCAGTATTCAGAAAATTTTTTAAGGAAAGGAATTGATCTTTCTCCAATAAAAATGCCTGTGAAAAACGGGAATCGTATTTACAGTTTCCCGGAATTGCGAAGATCGGGAATGGAACAGAACTCCACATTTAAGGGTTTGCCGGGATTATTGGCGGATTCATTGCCTGACAGATATGGAAATCAGCTTATTAATATGTGGCTGGCTCAAAACGGCAGACTGGAAGGAAGTATGAATCCTGTTGAACAGCTTTGCTTTATCGGAGACAGAGGCATGGGCGCTCTTCAGTTTGAGCCGGCACAGTTCCAATCAGATGGCGGAGTTTTTTCTGTTGAAGTTGAAAGTCTTGTCAACATTGCAAAAAAAGCTCTTTTGCAAAGAAATGAGTTCGGAACAAATCTTCATGAAGATGAAAAAAAGGCGATGAATGAGATATTGAAGATCGGAACATCCGCAGGCGGAGCAAGACCTAAAGCAGTTATTGCTTTTAATAAGGAAACAGGGGAAATAAAATCAGGACAGGCAGCTGTTCCTGAAGGTTTTGAACATTGGCTTATAAAACTTGACGGGGTCAGTGATGCACAGTTCGGGTCAAGTCATGGTTTCGGCAGAGTCGAATATGCATATTATCTTATGGCTCAGGATTGCGGTGTTTTGATGATGGAAAGTGAACTGCTGGAAGAAAACGGACGGGCTCATTTTATGACAAAAAGGTTTGACAGAGACGGCTCAAACCGTCATCATGTGCAGACTTTCTGCAGCATAAGGCACTTTGATTATTCAGATCTTTACAGTTTCAGTTATGAACAGCTTTTCCAGACAATGCGAATGCTTAAAATGACATATCCTGAAACGGAGCAGATGTTTAGACGAATGGTTTTTAATGTGATGTCAACAAATTGCGATGACCATACCAAGAATTTTTCTTTCAGATTAAAGCAGGGTGGAAAATGGGAACTGGCTCCTGCTTATGATATGTGTTATTCCTATGACCCGGGCAATGTCTGGGTTAGTCAGCACACTCTAAGCATTAACGGGAAAAACAGTGAAATAACCAAATCCGACCTGATGACTGTCGCCGATGCAAATGGAGTCGGAAAAGGTGAAAAAATCATAAATGAAATAAAGGAAACAGTAGGAAATTGGCAGTATTACGCCCAAAAAGCAGGTGTCCCGGATCAATTAAAAAAATCAATAGCCGAAACTCTGGCTGTTTTTAAATTTCAGGGTTAGAAAAGCTCTTCAATCTGTGCAAAAGTCAAGGCAATTCGATTCAGGTCTGTCCTTTTTCAATGGCTATTGAAAATTTAAAATTCACATTTTTTTCTAAGTTATTAAAATACTTCCGTTGTGTTCATTTTTTGGAGACTGATATGGCAAAGATTTTAATTTCATTGATGATTGTTTTGTTGTTTGTAGTAAGTTCATGTGGTGGGGATGAAAAAAAAGATGAAACCTTGTGTCCGGAGAACGACACTTTCTGTCACGAAGCAGGTGGTTTGTTGTGGTCAGATAGATCTGCAAATACAATGAATTGGGATGATGCGGTTAAATACTGTACAGATTTAAAAGGAAGTCTTCCGACCGTAGATGAATTGAGATCGCTAATTGAAAACTGTTCTGATACGGAGACAGGTGGCGAATGTGTTGTTTCAAGCGAGGGCATAAGCATTGATTCTATTGATGAATGCAATGGATGTGAATGGAATGATTCAGGCAAATACTCTTCGCTTAAAGATGTTCATGTCTTTTGGTCTTCAACACAAAAAGAAGAATCTGACAGCATTGTTTTTATTGTTGAGTTTTTTAATGCTGCTATAAAATTAACTGATAAATCTGCTTTAGGGGCTCATGTCCGCTGTGTGAAGTGATTCCACTTTCTGCTTGAGATCAGCCCATTTCCCTTAAAATATTTTCAAGGTTTTCCACGGCAGAAACTCTTCAGTCTGTGCAAAAGTCAAGGCAATAACATGCCAAATCTGTGCAAAAGTCAGGGCAATAACATGCCAAATCTGTGCAAAAGTCAAGGCAATGTTTGTCGTAATCTGTGCAAAAGTCAGGGCAATTCGATTCAGGTCTGTCCTTTTTCAATGGCTATTGAAAATTTAAAATTCATATTTTTTTCTAACTCATTAAGATACTTCCGTTGAGCTTTAATATTTAGGGGGTGTGAATATGGGTTTTTTCAGTAAGTTCAAAAAAGCTGATAAGCCTTCTTTTGATCAGAGTGTTGAATCATTGCCTCACTTTTATGATGTAGCTCGAGAGCAATTTTTAGAGACTATTTTTAAAAATATTAAAAGTGAGCACCCTGATTGTTTAGAAGGGATGAGCGATTTTAGTCAGGATCGCAGAGATAAATTATTTATTGTCTTCTTGTCTGCTCAATTGGTCGCAACAGCCAGGTTCGTTTTTAAACAAGGGTACATTTCGACTAGAGAGGAGATGGACCAAATATTCTATTCCGTTGTTCCTCATAATTTTCTCACTCCTGTAACTGAATATTTCACAAAATATCAAGAGGTGCCTCCTGATCGCCCGGAAGTGATTGCTATAAAATTTAGTCGTGATGTCAGTTTAGCTTTATTTAATAAAGAGATTGTCCCTTGGTCCGGCACTTTGGAAATCGTTTATACACTTTGTTATTCTGCACTCACTGAATGGGCTGTTGCTTCGGCTTTTGGTGATAAGAAGGCTTCGGCGAATATATTGCGCTATTTATCTTCAATCAGTTAAAATTTTGTTGAAAATGTTAATGGAGCAGAGGCAATGAATATTGTTAAGCGAATAAAGGAAGCCAAAAAAAGTAAGAAAATGTTTGATGAAATGATTTATGAAAGGGTTTTTGAAGAAATCTCTAAAGATGAAAAACAGCCTGGACTTTGGGCTAAAGCAATTGCAGACTCTTTAGGCAATATTAATATGGCTGATTCTCTTTATATAAAGTATAGAGCTGAGGCACTTAAAGAGGAATCAGTCCGTCTTTATGAAGAATTTGAAAAAAGAAAGAAGAATGAATCCCCTAAACCCGTTCAAATACAACAG
>JAGOEX010000005.1 GCA_017997475.1 bacterium | reverse complement strand
CGTTACTGATGATCTTGAGAAGGCAATAAAGATCTTAAAGAAGAAAATGGCTCTTGAAGGTCTTTATAAGGAACTTAAGAAGCGTCGTCACTACGAACCGCCATCAGTGCGTAACCGTCTTAAAAAGGAAGAAGCCGAAAGAAGACGCAGAAAGAACATGAAGAAGAAGAGAGTTTAACTCTTTTCTGTTCTGATTTGCCGGCCGCCTTCGGGCGGTCTTTTTTTTGTCTGTTATTTTTTCTTTTCAGTTGCAGGAATTACCGAATCGAGCGGGGAAGAGGTCTGTTTGTAATCTGCCGGAACTTTGAAACTCTCTCCCGGAATCTTTGTGTTCTCAAATGATACGAGCGTGTTGGTAACCACAACCTTTCCATTGCTGATCATTTTGTGGATAACGGGAATACCTAAATTCTTTACATCTTTCCATGCAGAAACATCATTTTCATCCATAGCATAATCAAGTGATATCTGTTTAAGCCGTTCGATCTCGACAAGGGAGCATTTAAGTTTTTTCGGGACAACCGTGCAGATCTCTTCTGTCTTGATATCGCCCCTCATTCCGTCATATATTTCACATTCCGAATCACCCCATTTTGATCTTTTTCCTGTTTTAACATAGTTCAGAGGTGTTTTATTTTCATTTCCCAGCATCATCTGCATCTGTGTCTCAAGCTGTGCTCTCTGTTCCGGAGCAAGCTGTGCAAGAGCCGCCTGCTGCTGAGCGACAGCCGCTTTCATCTGTGCTTTAACATGGGCTTTGGAATCATCTATCTGTTTTTTTGTCATTTTCATCCAGTTCTTTTCCTTGTGATTTATCAGTATCACCTCTTTTTTCTTAAGATCGTAAATTACGGACTGTTCGCCCGATTCCGAAGTTTCCACCCTGACAAGATCTCCGTCGATCATCAAAGTGCCTGAACTTTTTTCATTGTTTGAATGTTCTACACTTTCAGTCACGATCTTAACTCCCGCAAAAGCATGAAAAAAGAAAAAGGTGACCGCAACTGTTAAAACTGTTTTAAATAATTTCATTTCTGTTCCCTCCCAAATTTCAAAGTGTCTGCGCAATTATAATTTAGGGAGTTTGAAAAACAATTTTTACTTTTTTCACCATTTTGCGGTTATAATATCCGGACGACCCGGAGGAGGGACAATGTTTGACAGAACAGATTACGACAATTATTTCAAGGAACTTTTCTGGAACAAAAGGTTCTTTGTTCAGTCAGTGATCAGAAAATATGTGAAAAATCCCGATAGAGTCGATGATATCGTTCAGCAGACTTTTCTTAAGATATACCTAAACATAAAAAAAGTTCACAATTCAGCGAATCCGGACGGATACATTCATTCCGTCGCAGTAAATGAGACAATGAATTTCTTCAAGAAATCCAAGGAAATGCCTGAAGTTACAATTGATGATGTCCTTGAACACATTCTCCCTGATAAAAATGTCAACATAGAAATGGATATGGAAAACAGCTCTGTAATCGAAACTTTTGGAAATACTCTCGCTGCACTTCCGGCAAAAAGAAGAGCAGTTGTCTCTCTTCGGATCTTTGAGGAGAAAAGCTTTTCAGATATTTCAAAAATGCTCGGAATGTCTGAGGTTTCAGCAAGGAATCTTTTTTCAATTGCTATGAAAAGTATTAGAAGAAAATTTATTAAACAGGGGGTGTAAAATGAATAATGAAAACATGAAATGGGAAAAAATGCTCAACGATGTCATGGTTGAAGGGAAAAAGATCAAAAAAAGGAACACATTAGTAAAAACATTCAGCGGAATCAGTTTTGTTATTCTGCTTGCAGCTTCAGTGTTTGTAACTACCTATAAAGACAACAATATTAACCGCGATGATCTGATGGCCACAGATTTGAGCGGTAACGAAATAGAGGTTGCTCTCGTTGCAGCCGATGCTTTTTTTGATGAAGATCTGGAAATGATAATTTATTAAAATGGAGGAGAAGATGAAAAATTCACTTAAACTCGCGGTGATAATAATTGCAGTTTTATCAGTTATGCCGCTTGCCGCACAGAAAATGGGAAAAGGACACAGTGGAAAAAAGGGTGAGCACATGATGATGATGCATGACAAAATGCTCGAGGATGCAGGAGTTCCCGATGTAAAAAGGGCAGAAATCCGTAAAAAAGGGCAGGAAATCCACAAGGAAATGATGGACATCAACTATAGTATCGGCGAACTGAGAATAAAAATGAAAGACGAGTATGAAAAAGCAAAACCGGACATTAACTCTTTAAAATCATTGAACAATCAAATTGCTGAACTCAGGAAGAAACAGTTTATTCTGATGGGAAATTTCAAAATTGATACTTTCAGTTCACTTACTCCCGACCAGAGAAAAAAGATGCTGGAGCTCATGAAAGATAAAAGAAAGAAATTCATGGGCAGAATGGGTGGCAGAGGTCCCGACCCGATGGATGACGACGAATAAAAAATCTCTTATTTTTTCAGAAGATCTCTTATTTCGGTAAGCAGAACAATATCAGCTGGAGGAGCAGGCGGTTCAGCAGGAGCGGGAGCCGCTTCTTCCTTCTTTTTAAGGGAATTAAGTCCCTTTATCAGCATGAAGATCGCAAAAGCAACGATGGTGAAATCGAATGTAACCTGAATGAAATTACCGTATTTGATAACCGATTCACCCACTGTAAACTGCAAAGTTGTAAAGTTCAAGCCCCCTACAAAAAGGCCGATTACCGGCATGATCACATCACCGACAATAGAACTTACGATCTTGCCGAAAGCGGCTCCGATAATGATACCCACAGCCATGTCAATGACATTTCCCCTCATCGCGAAAGTCTTGAATTCGTTAATGATTTTCATTGTGTTCCTCTCAAAAGTAAGTTGTTAATATCTTTTATATCGCGGCAAATATAAGTCGCGCCTGCCTCTTTGAGTTCTGTTTCGCCGCCGTATCCGAATGTGACGCCGATGGAGTCGATGCCGTTCTCTTTTGCGCCGATGATGTCATAAAACCGGTCGCCGATCATGACTGTTTTATCTTTTTCGAGTTTGAACTTTTCTATGATGTGGCTGATTATTTCCGGTTTGCCCGATTCCGTTCCGTTGAGATTACTTCCTTTAACATACTGGAAATACTTGGATATTTCAAAATTATTGAGAACTGTGTTTGCATGAACTGTCGGTTTTGAAGTTGCAAGAATTATCTTCAAATTCCGGCTTTTAAGTGATTCAAGAAGTTCGACAACTCCCGGAAATATACTGTTTTCATTGATCCCCTTATCGGTGAAATATTCGCGGAAATATTGCACTGCAAGTTCTGAATTTTCTTCATTAAAACCGCAGAAATCCCGGAAAGAGACATGAAGCGGCGGCCCGATGAATTTCATCAGATCACCGACCTCGCTTTCATTCACCCCCATTTTCGCCAAAGCGAATTTAACAGAATTTATAATACCCTCTTTCGGGTCTGTCAATGTTCCGTCAAGATCAAATAGAATGTTTGTGTATTTCATTGCTCTTTGCTTCTGATTATTTCGTTAATTTTTGTTATGAAATCTGTTTTTGCGTTTGTGTAATTTTCGCGGTTATATTTATGGATTTGTGCGAGCTCAATTTTGAGTTGTTCATATTCTTTTGCAATTTCAGGATGTTGTCTCAGATATTCACAGAATTTGATCTCTTCCCAGTCACCGCTGAATCTGACATGAACATGAAACACCTGTCCGGCAAATCCTGAATCGGTATAACCTTTTACAAGCATAATGTGGGGAGCAGAATTTTTAGGTTGTGGAATATAATTGTATCCGGCATCGACAAATCTTTTTATAAATGCTGTTTTATCAAAGAATTCAACCACTTCAAGCAGAATATCAATGATAGGTTTTGCTTTTATTCCAGAAACTGAAGTGCTTCCTACATGAGTTATCCGCACAATGTTTTCAACTCCTGTCAGCTCTTCTATCAACCTCTTTTCAGATTCAAATAATCCTTTCCACTCCGGATCATGATCTGACAGAGATATAGGAAACAGCCGCCCGAGTTCATCAGCCGTCATTTCTGAAAGGGGTTTTTTCATTTTGCAACCTTCTCGACTTTTGTTTTCCAAATCCGCCAATATTATGATGTTTTAGAAACAAAATCGCAAATTATTATAACTTACAAAAAGAACTTCCCCTTTTTTGGACGACATACAAGCCAAAACACATCGCTTTTCTAAGTTGATAAAAGAATCCGTGTCTGCCTACAAGTTTGATTTTTGTTCGTTTTTCAACCATGGGTTCTCTTTCTCAATCTTAGAAAAAACATCATCCTGCTCAATCAAGTTCCCTAATTCAATATCTTTTTCGGCAATTGCGATAAGTGTTAGCAAAGCATCTGATTTGTTCATATTTCTCTAAATGTGAATTTTTATTTTTCCCTGGGCGAACTGGCTTAAAACAAGCTGCATTAGTGTCTGATACGGAATTCTTTCAGCGTCGGCTTTTCTGCGGATCATTTCAAGAATATCGCTGTTAATTCTTAGAGTTATGCTCTTTATCGCTCTCATTTCACTAAGCGTTTTTTTAGCATCTTCAGCGAGTTCTTTTTTTCTTTCGTCTGTCACCGCAGTGAACGCACCGGACTCATAAAGATCATGAAGCTCTTTTTCTTCGATTTCTTCAGAATTATATGTAAAATCAGGTTCTTTAACAAAAAATGTGCCATCATTCTTCTTTTTATTATTCATCTCTTCCTCCTTTGAATTTTTCATTCTGTACTTTCTGTTAATAAAAGCCGTTTTAAGAAAAATGTTCCCGTCTTTTTCTAAAACATACGGCACAAAATAAACATCTCCTGAAACTTCAACCAGCATAACTCTCTGATTTTCTCTTTTGGGATGAGCGATATCATCCAAAACCTTTCCCTCAGAAATCGCTTCAATTATCATTTCGAAGCTTATGCCACGCTCGTTTTGCAATCTTAAATCTTTTTCAATATCAAATCTCATTAGACACCTATAAAGAATCTAAAACATTCTTATTTTACATCTTATAAAATACAAGTCAACATACTTTTTAAAAATGTCAGCAAAGTTAAAATGTCCGGTTTTACAAAATGTATTGAGAGTTAATCAGGGTCAGTTCAGATCAAATAGAATGTTTGTGTATTTCAAACGATCTCCCGAATACTAATGTGTCCAATCTATGATCTTTATGTCAGGACCGATGGCTTTTTCTATGCTTTCTTTCATGTTTTTGAAGTGCGAACATGGAAAACCTATCGGATTTCCTCTGCTTATACATGAAGCTAAAACGATTGCCTCTGCACCCCTTTCCACCATCATTTTTGCTCTTGAGACTGCCTTTTTGCCCGGACATCCGCCACAAGAGACAAAACCGATGATTTCAACCGGACCAGTCTCTTCAAACGCAAGTTTTCCAAGCTTTGCAACTTTAAAATCGGTGTTGCCCGGACACATATCTTCAGTCTGCTGACAACGGATAATTCCAACTTTCATTGTCTCCTCCAAAAAAACTGATTCCCTTTAAATCTACTTTCCAAATCCGCCAATATTATGATGTTTTAGAAATAAAATCGCAAATTTTATTATCATTTCTGATTTGATTAAAAAATCAGAATTTAATCCCTTTCGGGTATAAAATCATAAAACAACTTGACAATTGCACCCGATAAGGTATAAAATCATAATGTTTGATGTTTTTTACACCCGATGAGGTATAATATGAGTTCAGAAAAACTTAGAAATTTTGTTAAAAAAAGAAGAAAAATGCTCGGTATGACCCAGCTTGAGCTTTCTGAACGGAGTGGAACGGGTCTGCGGTTCATCCGTGAACTGGAGCAGGGAAAAGCTACTCTCCGGCTTGACAAGATCAATCAGGTTCTTGCGCTGTTCGGGCACGAAATGGCTCCTGTTCAAATCGAAAGAGGTGACAAATGAGCCGAAAAACCGGATTTGTTTTCATGCATGATGAGTTTGCGGGAATTATTGAAGAAACCGAAACGGGGTACAGATTCACTTATGATCCTGATTATGTTTCCAAAAGCGGTTCAATTGCCATAAGTTGCACAATTCCTTTAAGAAAAGAGCCATATGAATCACCGGTTATGTTTCCGTTTTTTGACGGACTTATTCCGGAAGGATGGCTCCTCGATATTGCATGGAAAAGCTGGAAGATCAATTCAAAAGACAGAATGGAGCTTCTTCTTGCCTGTTGCAGTGATGTTATCGGCGCAGTTTCAGTACGGAGGGAAAAACAATGACAAATATCTGTCTTATCTGTGGGAAACCTCATATAAACGGGACTGAATATCACCCGATCTGTTCTAAAAAGTTTTTCGGCTCTGATGCTGCTCCAGTTCTTGAATATAAACTTGATGAGATCAACAAGATCGCTGAAGAAACTGTATTAAAAAGCATTACTCTTACCGGAGTTCAGCCGAAACTTTCACTTCATTTATCAAAATCGGTCAAAGAAAAAGGGAGAAAACTCACGATTGTCGGACTTTGGGGATCATATATTTTAAAACCGTCATCACCGACCTATCCATTTCTTCCTGAAAATGAACATCTTACAATGCACCTTGCAGAGCACTGCGGAATTAAAACCGTTCCCCACGCCTTGATAAAATTTCAAAGCGGTGAACTTGCATATATCACAAAAAGGATCGACAGATCAAAATCGGGAAAGCTTCACATGGAAGATATGTGCCAGCTTCAGGAAAGGATGACCGAAGATAAATACAGGGGATCAGTTGAACAGATTGGAAAAATCATTGAGAAACACTCTTCAAACTCAGGATACGATCTTCAACGGCTTTTTGAAATGGTTGTTTTTTCGTTTCTGACAGGGAACGCCGACATGCATTTAAAGAACTATTCACTTTTTTATCGTTTGCCCGATTTTCGAGAGCTTGCACCCGCATATGATCTTCTTAATACCGCAATAGTTATTCCATCTGACAAAGAAGAATCAGCACTCACAATAAACGGAAAAAAATCAAAGCTTAAAAAATCTGACTTCGATCACCTTGCCAAAAACCTGCAATTAATTCAAAAGGTTAAAGAATCCATCATCGACAGGATAATTAGTTCACTTTCTCAAAGTTCAAAAATAATTCAAAACTCATTTCTAAATGAAGAAATGAAAGAAAAATACATGAACACAATAAGCTCAAAAATTAATCAGATTTCGCTTTGATCTTTTTTGAAAGGAGCTTTAAAAGAAATAAAAACGGAAAAACAGCGTGCCGCCGGTTCTGATCATAAATGCCGTTTCTCCTTCATAATCATCACTTTCCACATCGTCATATTTGGTTTCTCCCATATATACCATGCTTAAAGTGATTTCGCAGCCGATACTGAAGTGGCTGTTTAAAAAGTAATCCGCACCAATAACCGGTTCCGCAAGAAAAACGCCTCTGTGTCTTTTTCTTGTTTCACCTTCATCTTCTGATTTGTAGATATTGGCTCCGCCTTCAATTCGTGCTCCCGCAATGATCATCGCTGAATCAAATGGATATGTGAAAAAAAATCCGCCACCACCCATGAAATTTGTTAGAGTATCCGATTCATCATGCTCGTTGTCATTGTATTTACTTACTGAAAGACTGAAAACCGGCTCAAAACGGAAATATTTAAAGATTTGTACAGGCATGACGACTTTTGTAGGAATAGTGTAGCCGTAATAACCGTAATCGTCGTAAATAGCGGTGGAAAACCCCAGTCCTCCACCCATTCCGAATTTGACTTTGTTAAAATCCACCGGATTGGATTCAGCATACATTGAAAAACCGGAAAATAAGAAAACGATCAAAAAAATTAACTTTTTCATCACGACCTCCAGATAAAAATAAAAAACACCCCTTAACAAAACACACTGTTTAAAATAGTATATTAATGGATATTAGAAAATCTACTTTTTTAATAAATAATTTTGCCAGATTCGAGTTCGATGAGCTTTCTTTTCATTTCTTCGGCTCCGAAGAATCCGCCGAGCCGACCATCGGATTTGATGACACGGTGGCAGGGAATCACAAACGGGAACGGGTTGTTTTTCATTGCGGTTCCGACTGCTCTTGCGGCTTTTGGATAACCGGAGATAAGTGCAAGTTCGCCGTAACTCAGCGTTTCGCCCCGCTTTGTCTTGAAAAGTGTAAAATAGACATCTTTTCTAAATCTGGGAATTTGAGAAAAGTCAAACATTTCAAGATCAAATTCCTCGTTTTTGCCTTGACAGCAATTCTCAATCTTTTCAGCAAGTTGATTCACTTTTCCACAAGTTGAGAAATTTGAATCAGGATATTTTACGGCAACCCTCTGTTCAGCCGAGAATTTTGGATTTGAAATCACAATCTCTTTTATCTTTATCTGTTTGTTGTTTTTAAACCAGACAATTGCAACCGGCTCAAGAGCGGTGTGAAATAAAAAGATCGAAGGGGTCATTTGATGTTGACATTGAAAGTTCCGAGGATGAATCGTTTCTGTCCGTCATTGAAAGATTCGTTGTCGATCTCCATTCTTTCCTTATTGATGTAAAAACCGGTATATATCTTGATTCCGCCTCCCGGATGACTTTTGGGAATTGTTGTGACAAATTCGTCCTTAAGAATGACTCCCTCCTCCCATTTATTTGTTGGATAAAACCCTTTCTGCGGGAAATCATCAAGCTTCCAACTGTGCGGGAGAGCACCGCTGTAAACATCAAAATGAAAAAACACTTTCCAGCTTTTCTCTATTTTTTTCAATATCTTATAATAAACCGTAAGGATCATTTCCTCATTTGGATCGAACCGGTCTTTATTTATGGTATATCCAACTATTTCTATTGAACCCTGACCGATCGTGGAATTTATTTTTTTGAGATTTTTAGGAAGTTCCTCTTCGGGCACAATGTTTTCCTTCCATGTCTCCATGGCCGCACTGTTGAGATCTTTCATTGAAGCGGAATACATTTCTATTTCCATATAAGTGTCAACGGCATCATCCATGATCTTCTTTATAGGAACACCGGGTTTTGAAAGGAGTGCCGACCTGAGCTCAGACACCTTTTTGTCCTTTGTTGTGATATAGACAGTGTTTTCAGGGTGTTTTTCTATAAGCTTTTGAATTTGTTCAACTTTATCAACCCTGTTCAAATGCTCATCAAGCCCCAGATAAAAATACATTGACCGGTTCTTCCAGTTGTCATAGTCAACTATTATGTCGCCATCTTTTTTCAGTTCAAAATATTTCTCAACAAGAAGCTTGGGTGTGAACACATCAAGCATTCTGGGAATCCAGTAAAAATTAATATATCCCGACCATGCGACAGTTGTTAAAACAAAACCGGCAACAGATATTTTCATCAGCACTTTTTTTAAAGGAGCTATTAAGGGAACAAGCACAAAAACAACCATGACCGGAACAAAAACAGCAAGATACGGAAGCATGTCAAAAACTCTGCCGAACCATGTCTGAACTTTATGTGTCGTAATGATATAGATAAGATCGGCATAGTTCATTCCCGTTCCGAGATCCTTTCCGACGATACCTACTATAAGCGCCGCAACTACGGCAATTACCGGATAAAGTTTGCCCATCTTTTCGTTTCTGAAAAGCTCAACGAACAGGACTGAAACTATGATCGACATGAACGGAACGACTGGAAAAATATAGTGAGGGAACTTTGTCGCAGCAAGGGTGAAAAACAGGAACATGAAGAAAAATGAGATGATGACATATCCTTCCTCTTTCTTTTCCTTCATCTTCAAAGCGCTGAAATAAAGCCCCGGAATTAAAAAACCTATCCATGGAAAAGTCCCTATGCTGAGCTGCCAGATATAAAACTCAAAAGGACCGTCGGGTTTGTTGATGGTCCCTTCAAGCCGGCCGAAATGATGCTCTCCGAAAAACTCCTTGAAAAAAGGCATTCCGTGTCTGATCCCCATGTAAATATACCACCAGCCGCTTACAGCGAGGAATATTCCGGCTCCTTCAAACGGGCGGAGAGATCTGACAAATTTCCATGCATCTGAAAATATTTCATTTGTATTTTTGGAATAATCAAGCGTTACAAACATCCATATCAGAATTATCGCAACGGGAAAAAAAACAGACAAAAGTCCTTTCGTCAGCATTCCAAGACCCATGAAAAGATATGAGAGCCGTAAAAGTTTCTTGTTCCCGTCACGCTGACCTATGAACAGAAACCCTATCGAGCCGGTCAGGAATGTCACAAAAGCAATGTCCCACATAAACTGCCGGCTTATAAGATATGTGTAAGGCATGAATATTGTTATGAAGCCCGCCGCAAGCGATCTCGCCCTGTCTTTGAAAAGCTTTTCTGTGATGTAATATACCAGCAGAACGAATAAAATCCCGTTTATGGCAAAGGGAAGTCGCAGCGCCAGCTCGGTCGGTCCCAGAATTTTCATGAACGGGATAACCATCCAGAAACAGAATATAGGTTTTGACCAGAAATTGTGCTTTCCGAGATAGACAGGATCAAGGAACCAGTCCCATGAACCGCTTGCCATCATCTCCATCGCAACCCTGCCGTAATGCGGTTCCCACTGACCTAAAACAGGATAACTGCCTATCAGAGGCATAAATACCAATGCCGATATCAAAGCCAGAAAAGTCTTTGGATATTTAAATATAATTTCTCTCATTTTACTGAATCTCCGCCAAATTCTGCACTAACTTTTTCATTATTCATTGCATTTCCCAAAATGATCTAAAAAAAACTTCGTGATTATAGATACAAAGCAAATCCATGTCAAAAAAACAAAAATTTGATAACTTATTCTCAATATGATATATCTCTTTGATTGTTAAGGATGCTGATAAATGAGAATTTTCTTTAGTTTTACTTTTTTCTTTTTCATATTTTTGAACATACAGCATATTTGTGCGGAAAATTCAGAACATTCATTCATAGACGGCAGAAGGTTTACCAAAGATGTCAAAGATGCCCTGATAAGCGGTGAAGAAAGCATGCTTCTTGAAAAAACAGCCATGTATCTCAAGGAAAAAGAGATATCCCACATTCCCAACTGTTTTGAATGCTCTCTTTTTCTTATACGATCTACAATTGATTCCTCTTCTGCGGTTCAACTTGTCGCTGCTGACCTCGCTGTAAAATTCTCCCCCGATCTTCCTGAAGCACGCCTTCATTTCATATCACGGCTTATAAAGTTCGCACCTTTTAAAACGGCAAGGATCTTGAGTGAAACAAGAGAAATGATCAAAGCTTTTTTCTGTTTTCCTCCAAGAGACGCTTTTTTCTATTCCGTTTTAAACACCATACTTAAAGCATGTCTAGTTTTCATCTTCATATACTTTCTCATCATCGGATTGAAATATCCTTCTCTGATCATCCACCGGTATATGCATCTTGCAGGTCATTCAAAATTCTATGCCGTGTCACTTGCTTTAGTTGTAGCGCTCTCTTCGTGGATACTTGTTCAGAATGAACACAATCTTTTCCTTGTCATTATGACATTTCTGGTATTTCTGACAGGAGTTTCGGTTCTGAGGGAGAAAATAATACTGTATGCAGTGTTCATTATTGCGCTTCTCGCCCATGGCGGAATAATTCTCACGGGAGCTTCAGAAGATCCGAGCATAGACAGAAAGACAGCCATGAACAATCTGTATGCCGTTTACTCGCCGTCATCCTCGGACATCGGGAAAATAGAACTTTCAGCTCCCGGCGGTCAGATGGCTAGAGGGTTCATTCATTTTTATAAAGATGAGCATGAAAAAGCTGTGTTTCACCTGAAAAAAGAACTCGACATCATATCAGACGGAAAAATAAAAACATCTATTTATAATATCCTCGGGCTTTCCCTCGCGGCACTTGGAAACTATAAAGAGGCAGTCAGCTATCTGAAGACCGCCTATGATGAATCCGGCAATATCCACATCGGCTATAACCTTGCAAAAACAATGTACGAAGGCGGAATGACCGAAGATGCGACAAATTTTGAAAAACAACTCCTTGAAACGGCAGGTGCCGTAACTCTTTCATATCCTCATATTGAATATCCGGGAATGTTCAGGGCATGGAGATATGTTTCAAGCGGAAAGACAGGAGACAGATTTGAAAACTGGGTAAGATTTTTTCTTTTTATTTTAAGCGCCCTGTTCTTCTATATGATGCTTCTGCTTGTACGAATGAACTATATTAAAGGAATATCTCTCTCAAGATGTCTGGAATGCGGTATCGTCATGTGTTCAAAATGCAATGCAGGCGGCCAGCATGTGTGCGTTGTCTGCAAACTGATGAAAGCCGATCCTGAAGTTTTCTTAAAAGGTGAAAAGGAAAAATATGAGGTCAGGAGAAACAGGTTCTTTGCAAGACACTCTGTCTACACATCCATATTTAATTTCATGTGTCCGGGCGGGGGTCTAATATTTTCGAATAAAGTTCTTGAGGGCTCTGCGTATCTTTTTATAACGGTTTTTCTTTCAATACTGATCGTTAACAGGAACACCGGGCTTGTTTTCAACATAAATACAGGGGATTCCGGCACAATGACATTTATTTTAACAGCACTGATAGCTGTAATATATCTCATATCAATCGTGCGCGGATTCTTCGTATCAAGGGGGGATTGATTTGGCTGTTGTTCTGGAAAAAACGGCATCAAACCAGATAGTATTGAGCGGTTCTATACAAAATACATCTTTTTTTGACATTTTAAGGGACATTGCTCTTCCCAAGTATTCAGGAATGCTTAAAATAAAAACAGGCAAAAAAGAATACCGCTATTATTTCAAGGAAGGAATCATCATTTATGCTGAAAATTCAATTGAAAGAATGGACCAGCTTATCCTTTCGACGATAAAACAAGCTGAGATCGTTTCAAGAGAGACTGTCGTAAAATGTGAAAAAATGAAATCGAAACTGATGAAAAGTCTTCTTGAAATACTCATTGAAGAAGGTCATGTCTCAATGCTTTTATATTCAAAGATCATCAGTGCGGCTGTGAGAATGAACATACTTGAGGGTTTTTTTGCCAGAAAAGGAATTTATTCTTTTGAACTCAGAAACAGTGTCAGAGAGGTTCACGGTGTCAAATCTGTTGACATAAGAAACGCTCAGCAGCTTGCTTCAATGTCGGATGAAAAACTGAAAACCGTCAAAAAGATCCTTCTTTCAATGAACTGTGACATTCTGACAAACAAAGATGCGGCTTATTTTTCAGTTAACAAGTCATTTCTACAGAACTTTCTTGTTACAGAGATAGATTTCATACAATACATCTCAAAAGCGGCTGAGGATTTTTTAAGCGGCGGATGGACAATGCGCAGCAGGTTTGCAACACCTGTGATCTTAAAAACCGGAGTGCTGTATCTTTTCAGAACATTTGTTTTAGCAGGAATATTTGTTTTCCTTTATCTTGCAACAATGACAACAACATTTGAAACCAGAAAACAGCACAGAAGTGTCAAAGATTTTTATTTTTTTAAAATATCGCTTATGTCTTCTCTCATGTCATTTGAGAGCGGAAATGAAACAGACACCAAAGATCTGATCAGGTCAGGAATGATCTTGGAGCATGAATTTGATCTGTCCGGTACTGAAAAAAGTGATGACAAATAAACGATTTATTCCGAAACGGAGGGAAATATGGAACTGATAACTAAGAAAAGACTTAAACCCGAATTGTTGAGATACTACCCTGATCTCTCAAAATATAAGGGAAAAACAACAAAAAACATCAAGCCCGTCTCCCAGCTCGTTTTTCAGAAAAGGGGCTTTGAGGCACTGGACTTCGGAATGACTATAAACAAAAAGGGGTTCAACATATATGTAGCCGGCGATACCGGAACCGGTAAAACATCAAATGTAAAAAAACATGTTGAGGATATCGCTCTGAAAATGGGCACTCCGGATGATATGCTCTATGTTTATAACTTTAAAAACCCTGATGCGCCTAAACTTCTCTACATGAAAGCCGGCACCGGTGAAAGATTTGTCAAGGATATGGAAGACCTTCTTGATTATTTTATTTTTCAGATCCCGAGACAGCTTGAAAGTGAAAGTTTTGAGATAAAAAAGAGTGAAGTTGTAAGGTGGTATCAGGAAGAAAGTCAGAAGAACTATCTTGAAATAGAAAAAGAAGCTCTTGAACTGAGTTTCCTTCTTAAGTCGACACAAAACGGACTGGTAATAAACCCGATAGTTGAAGGGAATCCTATTGACAAGGAGAAGTTTGATACTCTTAGCGATGAAGAAAAAGAGGTCATCAGAGAAAACGAAGAGGCACTTCAGGAAAAACTGATAGCTTACTTCCATAGAGAAAGAGGTCTTGAAAAAGAATATAAGGAAAAAATGACCAATCTCCGTCAGACCATGGTACGGCTGATCGTTTCGGAACCTTTGAGAGAGCTCAAGAAAAAACACTCTAAAAACGAGCATTTTGATCTTTTCCTTGAAGATCTTGCGGAACATATCGTCAATAATTTCGATGAGTTTTTTATTTACAGGGACATTGAGGAAGGCAAAGCCGATCCGTCAAAGACAGTTGTTCCCGATTTTAAGGAATACAAAGTTAATCTGCTGGTGAACAACAAAGATCTGAAAGGGGCTCCGGTAATTTATGAAACAACTCCGACATTCCAGAGCATAATGGGTTATTTCGAATTTGAAGAGATGCACAACTCCCTTTTCACAGATTTCACAAAAATGAAGCCGGGCGCACTTCACAAGGCGAACGGCGGATTCCTGATCATCCAGGCGAACGACATCCTTAAAAACTATTATGCATGGACAGCTCTCAAAAGGGCGATAAGGAACCGCTCTCTCAAAATGGGAGATATCGACATAGATTTCAAGTACAGGGTCAATACCATTCCCGACCCGGAACCTGTCACACTTGATGTAAAAGTCATCCTGATCGGCGATGATTATATCTACCATCTTCTCTACAACCATGATCCTGATTTCAGAAGGATATTCAGGGTAAAAGCCGACTTTGACTCGACTATTGATATTAATGCTGACACAACAGATTCGTTGATCGGTTTCATTTCACGGGTTGTCAATGAAGATTGCGATCTTCCTTTCGACCTTTCCGCTATCAGACGGCTTCTCCATTACAGTTCAAGAAAATCGGAAGACCAGAAAAAATACAGGATACATGCAAGCGATATAGTTGAAATTATTGTAGAATCAGTTTTCTGGGGTAAAAGAAAGAATAAAAAGATGGTGGACGAGGAACTTGTCAGAACTGCGATCGAGAGCAGGGAGAAACGACATGCACGGTTCAAGGAACACTACTATGAATCAATAAAAAGAGGCACCATTCTCATCGATGTCAAAGGAAAAAAGACCGGTCAGATAAACGGACTTGCAGTATATTCGATCGGTGACTTCAGTTTCGGCATCCCCTCAAGAATAACAGCAAAGGTTTTTGCAGGAAGAAAAGGGATCGTCAACATTGAAAGAGAATCTCGCCTGTCCGGAGCTATTCATGACAAAGGAGCAATGATATTGGCGGGTTATCTTGGCAGCATCTTTGCTCAGGACAAACAGCTTTCAATCATTGCATCAATCGCTTTTGAGCAGAGTTATGGCGGAGTTGACGGTGACAGTGCAAGCTCCACCGAGCTTTATGCGCTCCTTTCCGCATTGTCTGAGATCCCGATAAAACAACACATTGCAGTAACCGGCTCCATCAACCAGATGGGAGACATTCAGCCGATAGGCGGAGTAAACGAAAAGATAGAAGGGTTTTTCGAGATATGCAAAATAAAAGGGCTCACGGGAGATCAGGGAGTTATTATCCCTATTCAGAACATTGAAAATCTTAATCTGTCTGATGAAATTGTCGAAGCTGTCAGAAAAGAGAAATTCCATATTTATGCTATCAAGAACATTCTTGAAGGAATTGAAATCCTTACAGGAATTCCAGCAGGAAAAAAGAACAGCAACGGTACATTTACTGCGGGCTCAGTATTTGAGAAAGTTGATAAAAAGATCTGGCAGCTCAACGAGGTAAAATAGTAAAGATGCCTAAAATCGAAATGAATTTTCAAAGCTCTAAGCAAGATAAAGAGATCTGGGAGTGGCTTGAAAACAACCTTAAGCACATACTTGAAAAAAAGATCGGAGTTGAAAAAATTGAGGTGATCCCCGATAAAAATTCAAAAAAGATCGAATTTAAGGGTCGTACCGTCAGGGGAACACTTGTTTTAAACAACGGTTGTGTAAGTATCGTTGTCGAGATACCTCTTCTTTACAGATTTTTTACTCCTCACATAAGATCGGCAGTTGAGAAGATCTTCGACCAGATATGATTGAACGCTACAAAACAGTCTTTGAGCAGGCAGGACCAGTCGAAATAAAGGAAAAGGGAAGTCGTTTCATTTCATACTGTTTCCATGTCAAAACGAAAGATGATATAGATAACATCCTGAAAACACAGAAGAAAGAGCACTACGATTCAACACATGTCTGTTATGGTTACATTCTCGGAGAAGGTGAAATAAAACTTTTCAGATATAGTGATGACGGAGAACCTTCGGGAACTGCGGGACTGCCTATATACAATGAAATATTGAGAAAAGAGCTATTCAATGTGCTTGTCACAATTGTCAGATATTACGGAGGAACAAAACTCGGAACTGGAGGACTCACAAGGGCATACGGCGGATCAGCAAGAGAAGTACTTGAAAAAGCCGCAATTGCAACAGTGGAGATAAAGAAAACCGTAACAGTGGAAGCATCGTTCGATCTCACAGGACTGGTGATGAACCATATCAGCCACTTTTCAGGAATTGAAATTATTTCAAATAGTTACAACGAAAAAGGCATTTTGCTGGAAATATTTATACCTATCGGGACAGTCGAGAAATTCAAAGACGACCTAATTGAGAAAAGCGGTGGAAAGATCGTTTTTCACAAACCGTAATATTTAAGATCTTCAGTTAAGAACCCCAGTAACTTTTTCGACTTCTTCGACTATGAGATATTCGTTTTTCAGGACATTTTCGAACATGGGATACATGAACCGGTCTTTTTCCATGAAAGGCACTGTTTTCCTTATAAGTTCATATGCGGCTTTTACTCCTGCTCCAGGGATAAGCGGTTTTCTGAAATCTATCGCCTGCATTGCGGTAAAAATCTCCATGCATATAATTTTCACTGTGTTATCAACAACTTGAGCACATTTTCTTGCGGCTGTTGTCCCCATGCTGACATGATCTTCCTTGCCTGCTGAGGTGGGAATCGAATCAACTGTCGCAGGGAAGCAGAGAGTTTTATTTTCACTTGCAATGCTTGCCGCTGTGACATGGGCGATCATAAACCCGCTGTTAAGCCCTTTCTCTTTTACCAGAAATGCCGGGGCCTGCGAAAAGACAGGGTTTATCATCTGCTCGATCCTTCTTTCCGAAATGCTTCCGATCTCTGAAACTGCCGCTGTGAGATAATCCATCACAAGTCCTATCGGTTCACCGTGGAAGTTGCCGGCGGAAATGGTCTCTTTTTCTTCAGGAAAAATGAGCGGATTGTCAGTTGATGAATTAATTTCAGTAGTTATGACAGATTCGGCATGTCTTAATGCATCTCTGACCGCTCCGTGAACCTGCGGAGCACAGCGGAGAGAATAGGCATCCTGAACCTTTGAACAGCATGTATGACTATCCCTGATTTCAGAATCCTTAATTATTCTAAGCACATTTTCTGAAACTTCCATCTGTCCGCGGTGAGCTCTCACAACATTCACTTTTCTATCAAATGCTCTGTCTGTCCCCATTATCCCTTCAAGAGTTGAAGTAACTGCAATATCAGCAAGTTTCAGCAGATTTCTGACTCTGCTCACCGTAAGACACCCTATTGCGGTCATTGCCTGAGTTCCATTGATCAGAGCAAGCCCTTCCTTTGCTTTCAGAACAACGGGCGTTATCCCTTTTTCTTTAAATATTACAGCAGTATCCACCTTTTCGCCATGCTCATTTATCACAAATCCTTCACCCACAAGAACCAGTGCAAGATGAGCCAATGGTGCAAGATCGCCGCTCGCCCCGACACTCCCCTGACAGGGAATATAAGGAACAACATTTTTGTTAATTATTTCAAGGAGTTTGTCAAAAGTTTCAAGTGTAATTCCGCTGTAGCCCTTTGCAAGAACATTTGCCCTAAGAACCATTATGGCCCGGACTGTTTCTTTGTCATAAGGGGTTCCCACGGCAATAGCGTGACTTCTGATAAGATTTATCTGAAGCTCTTCAAGATTTTCATGTGCGATCTTTACATCGCTTAAAATCCCGAACCCTGTGTTTATCCCGTAAACCGGCTTGTCATCGTCAAGGATCGAGTCAACGAACTGGCGGCATTTTGCCATTTTCGCCCTTGTGCTTCCTTCAACTTCTACAATTGCATTTCCTTTTGCGATCTCGACTACATCGCTGATCGTCAGCTTTTCACCATCAAGAAATATTTTTTTCATGATCAATCCTCCAAAAACAAATTTCGCAGGAAGAATAATAACAAAAATGAAAAATTAAAAGAAAATCAGACCTATTTTTTTAAGAACTGCCGCGGCAACATTGTAAAAGAGAGAATCTTCGGTCAACCGCTTCAGTTCAATGAGAATATTCCTTTTAAAAAGTGCCTGCATGATATAGACCATGACCGTCAGTATCGCTATTCCCCTGAAAAATCCTGCCGCAACCCCGATAGTCTTGTTAATATCTCCAAGCACCCCTTCCCTTTCCTGAATGAGACCTTTCAAAGTAAGATATGTCACCCAGTATAAAGCGAAATATACAATAAGAAAAGCGAAAATGTAGGAACTTGTGTACATTTTAGGGCCTGTGAACTCCTTCATCGCTGACTCAAGAGAAGGGATCTTGAAAAGAGAAAAAACACCGATAAGTATAATTAATTTAAGCACTTCTCTAATGCCACCCGCAAGATAGCCCGCTATCATCGCAAGAATTATGAAAACCACTGCACCGACATCAAATGCCATTTTTCACCATAAAAAAATCTGTGGTATTTTTACTTATTTGGAAAGAAATATCAAATATCTGAAAATATTTATGAACTAAACCTTGCTCATTCCGAGTTTGATCGCTTCTTCGTTGATGGGGATCATATTGTGATGACGGGCAGGAAGAGTGTCTTTGAGTGCAAGAATGAGAGATTCTGTTTTCACCATCGGATTTGCCTTAAGAAGTGCTCCGAGTGCGATCATGTTCATGACCTGGGTATTTTTTATAACATTTGTTGCGAGTTCAATTGCCGGAAGTGCGATGACTGTTATATCTGTTCTTGTCGGTGCTTCCTTGATTGTCGAGCTCTCCCATATCAATATTCCTCCTTTCTTCACTTTCGGTTCAAACATTTTGAGTGAAGGAAGATTGAAAACGACAGCGACATCATAGGCCTGAACTATCGGGCTTGAAATAGGTTTGTCACTGATATTCACCATGCAGTTTGCCGTTCCGCCTCTCATTTCCGGTCCGTATGACGGCATCCAGCTCACTTCCTTACCTTCTTTCATTGCAGCATAGGCAAGAAGTTTTCCCATCGAAAGAACTCCCTGACCGCCGAAGCCGGCAAAAATCATTTCAGCAAGCATATTATTTTCCTCCTAGTTATTTGTTTTCAGTAGCAGTAACATCTTTTTTTACGCCGAGCGGATAATATGAAATCATATTATTCTTAACGAATTCAAGCGTTTGCACAGGAAGCTGTTTCCAGCCCGAAGGACAGTTTGAAACAACTTCAAGGAATGTCGTTCCCAGTTTCTGCTGCTGAATTTCAAAACATTTTCTTATAGATTTCTTTGCCTTTCTGACATTTGCCGGAGTATCGAGAGTGACTCTTTCGCAGTATGCGACACCGGGAAGCTGACTGATTATCTCAGCCATTTTAAGAGGATATCCGACATGTTTCGGATCTCTTCCGTAAGGGCTGGTAGTCGTTTTCTGACCTTCAAGTGTAGTTGGAGCCATCTGGCCACCGGTCATACCGTAAATAGCGTTATTTACAAAGAAAATCGAAAATTTCTCGCCACGGTTGCAGGCATGGATAGTTTCAGCAGTTCCGATCGCCGCAAGGTCACCGTCTCCCTGATAAGTGAAAACAAATTTGTCAGGAAGAGTTCTTTTTATACCTGTTGCAACAGCACATGCTCTTCCGTGAGCCGCCTGCTGGAAATCTATGTCCATGTAATCATAGGCGAAAACCGAACATCCGACAGGGCTTACACCGATTATGTCCTCTTTGATCCCCATTTCTTCAACCACTTCCATGATCAGTTTGTGAAGAGTGGAGTGAAAACATCCGGGGCAGTAATGCATTCTGGTATCAAGAAGCGTCGACGGTCTTTTATAAACTAATTCATATCCTTCTTTCATTTTATGCCTCCTTACATTTTCATTTTGATCTGATCAAGGATCTCTTCAGCCGTAGCAAGAATTCCCCCTGTTCTGCCGTAAAAATAAACCGGCTTGCGACCGTTTACGACAAGCCGTACATCTTCAACCATCTGACCGACACTCATTTCGATCGTCATGAACATCTTTACATCAGGTTTTGCCGCAAGTTCATCAAGCTTTTTTGAGGGGAAAGGCCAGAGTGTTATCGGCCTGAGAAGACCTATTTTCAAACCCTGCTCTCTTCCAAGATCAACAACTTTCTTGCATATTCTGCTGGAAAGTCCATATGCACTGATTATTATATCGGCATCATCAAGATTGTATGATTCGTAACGCACTTCTTCATTTTCTATTTTTGCATATTTTGCCTGAAGTTCGTTGTTCTTTCTTTCCATTTCATCTGATTTTATGTTAAGCGATGTAAGGAGATTTTTCTTAACGCCACCCTTTCTTCCGTTTGTCGCCCACGGCTTTTCAGCTCTCATCTCTTCAGCACTTCTCAAGGGATACGGCTCGGGAAGCTCTATCTTTTCCATCATCTGACCTATGGCACCGTCAGTAAGAATGAGAACCGGATTGCGCCATTTGTCGGCAAGATCGAACGCCATAACAGTGTGATCTACCATCTCCTGAACTGAATTAGGAGCAAGAACGATAAGCCGGTAGTCACCATGCCCGCCGCCTTTAACTGCCTGAAAATAATCGCCCTGACTCGGCTGAATTGTTCCAAGACCTGGACCGCCGCGCTGAACATTGACAAAAACAGTGGGAATTTCAGCGCATGCTATATATGAAACCGCTTCCTGCATCAACGAATAGCCGGGAGATGATGTTGTTGTCATAACTCTTCCGCCTGCTCCGCCTGCTCCGTAAAGCATATTAGCTGCAGCAACCTCACTTTCTGCCTGAAGAACACAAACTCCCGGATGGTTGGGAACTTCACGGGAAAGATATTCAACAACTTCTGACTGGGGAGTTATCGGATATCCGAAATAACCGGTCATGCCAGCTCTTAAAGCGGCCTCCGCCAGAGCCTCGTTTCCTTTCATAAAAGCAATCTTCCTTCCAGACACTTTTGCCTCCATCTTATTGAAATTATTAACTACTTTGACTGTTTGTAAACTGTTATCGCCCCATCAGGGCAGATCATGGCACAGTTTGCACAACCGATACATTTTTCCGGTTCGGCAAGATATGAATAATGCAGACCGAAAGAGTTGGTGTCATCCATTTTAAGAGCAAGACATTTTACCGGACAATAATGAATGCAAAGACCGCAGCCTTTACAACCTTCAACTGAAATTTCCACAAATCCTTTTGCTGCCATTTCTTCCTCCAAGAATTGAAATTGAAATTAACAAACGCACTGGTGAATGTATCACCTAAAGATATAAAAATCAAGTGGGAAAACGCAAAAAATAGAGCATTATTAACTTTTGTTGCTAATGAGATTAAGCGTGTTATTTCAGAGTGTTATAAAAATTTGCTCAAATTGGGCAATTATTTTTTTGCAGGAGCCGCCTTTTCAATTGAAAGAAGTTCCACTTCAAAAACGAGTGTTTCGCCCGGTCCTATATTCTGACTGCCGTAGTCACCGTATGCGAGGTCTGAAGGAATGAAAAATTTGAATTTTGCCCCTTTCTTCATAAGCTGCAGACCTTCCGTCCAGCCCTTGATAACTCTGTTGAGGGGGAACTTAGCCGGCTGGCCTCTTTTTACAGAACTGTCAAATTCGGTCCCGTCAAGAAGAGTTCCCGTATAATGAACTTCAACTGTATCCTCGGCTTTGGGGTTCGGACCTGTTCCTTCCTGTTCAACTATGTACTGGAGCCCCGATTCAGTGACCTTCACGCCTTCTTTTGTCTTGTTTTCTTCGAGAAACTTCAGCCCTTTTTCTTTGTTTGCTGATGATTTCTGCGTCATCTCCTCCTGCATTTTCTTCATCATTTCCTGCTGAAGTTCATTCAGAGCTGTCATTTTCTCTTCTTCAGTGATAAGAGCATTGCCGTCAATACCGGACTTAAAACCGGCAATGAAAGTCCTCATATCAAGTTCAACACCCCTTGATTTAAAATTTGTTGAAATATCAAGACCGAGTGCATAACTTCTTTTGTTAAGCCCTTCCTGAATGTCCTCTTTGACGACCGGTTTTTCTTCGGGCTTCTGAGAAGGCATCTGGCACGAAATGATCGCAAGAGCTGCCGCTGCAAATAAAAAAACGGAAATTTTTTTCATCATATCTCTCCTTGAGATTAAAGTTAACAAAAAGACCCGAAACATTACCAGAAAAAACATTTTTAGCAAAATTATTTAGTGCTATCCGTAAAATTCACGCAGCCATTAAGTTTTTTTTGACTTACGATGACTTTTCTAAGAAACTTACCCGACTTTTTTTTTGGAGGAGCGATCAATGTTTGCAATGTTGAAAAACTATTTTTCAGAATTCAAGATCCTTAAAACAGTAAGTAAGGAATTCTGGCTTGTCAATGCTATTCAGTTCTTTGACGGTCTATCTTATTTTTCAGTTATTATTGTCATTTCCATGTATCTGACTGAAAATGTAGGATTCAGCGATTACGATGCCGGTGTATGGCAGGGGATTTTCTTTCTATTTATTACCGCGTTCATGTTTACAGTCGGTTCGATCTGCGATGCAATAGGTGTGAAAAAATCATTCCTTTTTGCCGCATTTCTTTTGATGGTAAGCCGTCTTGGAATGGGTGTAGGACCGGAAATGTTTGCAGGAGATGCACTGAAGTATGTCATAATCGCAATGCTTCTGATCATGGCTCTTGGAACAGCAGTGCTTGTCACGAACACCAATACTGCACTTCGTCACTTTACTTCAAAAGAGAACAGAGCGACCGGGTTTAATGTCTATTATCTGATAATGAACATCGGTGCCGCCATTGCAGGGTTCGGTGTTACCGACGGATTCAGGAACTGGCTCGGCACAGTTAAAGGCAATCTCGCTATTTTTACCTTCGGTTTTGTAATGAGCGCAGTCTGTTTTGTTGCCGCATATATGATAAATGAAAGCAACCGTGAAGAAAAAGAAGAACCGAAAGAACCCGGAAAATCAAAAACTCCGATACAGATATTTGCAGAAGTATGGAAGGAAAAGCCATTCCAGAAACTTGTTTTCTTCCTTGTGCTTACTCTCGGAGTCCGGCTTGTTTTCACTCACCAGACAATGGTTATGCCCAAATATTATCTGAGAACTCTTTATGCTGATTTTCAGCTTGGTGCAGTTAACTCATTAAACCCGATAATTATAGTTGTGGGACTTATCCTTGTAATTCCGATACTTAATAAATTCAATATTGTTAAACTTCTTGTTGTCGGCATGGGGATTTCAGCCGTTTCCCTTCTTTTCCTTGCAGTTCCAGGAGAATGGATAACCGCAGTTCCAGGCATCAGAAATCTCGATCAGGCATATTACTGGGTTATCGTACTTCAGATCCTTGTTTTTGCAGTTGGAGAACTTATTTTCTCTCCAAGATTTGTTGAGTATGTCGCATCCGTTGCTCCTAAAGACAAAGTCGCGTCCTACATGGGGCTGTCTGCGTTGCCGATGTTCATTGCCAGACCATTGAACGGTTTTGTAAGCGGGCTTCTTATCGCGGGTCTTTCGTATGACGGAATAAGAGCAAAGATCGACACAGGGAATATTGATTATCTCAACAGTCCTGAGTTCATGTGGATGATATACTTTGCTCTTGCCATAATGAGCCCCGTTGCTGTAATTGCACTTAAAAAATCTCTTTCTCAGGAAAACATTGATGAAGCTCCTTCTTCAGAGCCGCAAACGGCATCTCAAACTGAAGAAGCGAATTAAGGAGGGTAAAATGACAAATTATAAAGCAATAATAAGAGATGGCCTTATTCTCATGGTCATCAGCACAGTGTTCGCCCTCGTATTCAAAGTCGGATTTGATCAGTTAAGAGGCCAGGTTCAGGATGATCCCCTTATAACTGCATCGCTTCAGGACAACATTGATATGATGATAACCACTTTAAGTGAAGAAAGCTTTAAGAAAGATCCGCAGGGCAAACAGACATATGAAGAGTTCACAAAACTCATGACCAACAAACAGGATGAACAGAAAAGATCTCCTATAATGTGGGTTGCATATGTAAATTTTTATGATCGCCAAATAATAAAAAGCAAGGAAGAAAAACGGCTTGTTGCTGCAAAACTGCTGCTTGAAAAAGGTGCGGATATCGGCTTGAAAGACGAGCATGGCTGGACCGCTTTGTCATGGGCGTCATGGACAGGTTTTCCAACACTGGTTTCACTTTTCATCGAAAAAGGGGCTGATCTGAATATCACTGATCTTAAGGGTCAAACGCCGCTGATGATAGCTTCTATAAGATCTAATGATGAGGTTGTCAGAATACTTCTTGAAAAGGGTGCTGACAGAGAGATCAAAAACAGTGAAGGTAAAAACGCTCTTGATTTTGCACAGGAATATTTAAACAGGTATCCTGAAAGAAAATCAAACTACGAAAATATAATTTCGTCCCTTCAGACAGTTGTAAAAGTTGAAGAACCGAAACCTGCTGAAGAACCGCAAGCCGCTGAAGAGGAAAAACCTGCAACTGAAGTTCCTGTAGAGCAAAAAGCCGAATAATTTTTAAGAAAATCTCTTTGAAAAACGGTCAAGAATAATTATCACAGCAATTCCAAGAACCATAAGAAACAGACAGAACACAAAAGAGAGTCCGAAACTTTCAGGAAAAACATTCGGTTGAGAAACAATATGTTCCTTTCCACGAATGATCTCAATAACTGCTTCGCCTTTCCACGGCCAGATCCTTCTCATTGAGCCGGCCATGAGTCCGGTTAGAAAAGCAAGTGTGATGCTGTGCCATTTAGATAAAAGCCAGTTTAAAAATCTTGAAAAACCGGCAAGCCCCGCTGCACAGCCCAGACAGAAGATGATAATGATAATGAGATTGTTCACTCCCGTTATTTCGTTTACAGAAAAAGGTGACTTCAGGGTTCCGGTAATAAATTCATATTTTCCAAGTATCAGCAGAATGAACGCACCGCTTATTCCCGGAAGGATCATAGCGCAGATCCCGATAACTCCGCTTAAGAAGATGAACCACAGTCCGGTGGGAGTTGAAACAGGAATGAGACCGACAATGAGATACGCCATTACAATTCCGGCAACTATTGAAATGTACTCAGCTGTTTTCCATTTTACCTGTTTTCCTACCACATATATTGATGCGGCAATAAGTCCGTAGAACAAACTGAATGTCGGTGGCTGATGATTCTTTAAAAGAAAGTTCATCAACCTTGAAAGAGATATGATCGCAACTGCAATACCTGAAAAAAGAACAACAAGAAACCTTATGTGAACTTCAGCTATTGCCCCTTTTATATCAAATTTCAGAAGTTTTTTAAAAAAAACAATGTCAACCGATTTAATTGCCGCAAGAAGCTTCTGATAAATTCCTGCTATAAGGGCAATAGTTCCACCCGAAACACCGGGAATTATGTCAGCTCCGCCCATACAGAGACCTTTTGCAGCAAGAACTGCCGCCTCTTTAAGGGAATTTGGACCGGGAGATTTCATAACTGCCTGCCTGAAAGTCATTTTTTCCATTTTTCACCTTATTTTAATCAATTGTTTTTTATTTTTTCAAGAAGAGAATCGTTGGAAAAAGAAAGTTTCAACGGAGAAATGCTTATGAATCCTTCGCTGACAGCATTACAATCGCTCCCTTCAATATTTTCAAAAAGATGCTGATTGCCTCCGATCCAGTAGTATTCTCCACCTCGGGGATCTGTTCTTTTAACAACTTCTCCACCGTAAAGTCTCTTACCCAGAGAAGTCCACTCGATTTTATAATCCTTTTTTTTCAAAGCTGTATCAGGAATGTTGATGTTAAAAAGATGCGGTATTGAATAAAGTTCATTTTTCCCTATCTTTACTTCAATATCAGGAATTATAATGTCAAAAAGAACTTTTGCCGCAATACTGAAAAGATCATCACAAAAGCTCTCTTTATCTGAAATGTAAAGTGAAACCGCAAATGAAGTTATGCCGTTATAAAAAGTCTCAATAGCTGCGGCGACAGTACCCGAATAAGTTATGTCATTTCCGAGATTGCCCCCCTTGTTTATTCCGGAAACCGCAAATACCGGTTTTTCTTTTAAAAGCTCGTGAAGACCTAAAAAGACTGCGTCTGTCGGAGTCCCTGTTACACCGAAACGATTGTTGGAAAATTTCTTTATTTTCAGAGGTTTGTCAAGAGTTATCGAGTGACCCGCACCGCTATTTTCATAAAGCGGGGCAGCGGTAAAAAAAGGAATGCCCCTGCTTTCAAGGTCTTCTTCAACTGCATTAAGTCCGGCGGCATGAATACCGTCGTCATTTGTCAATAATATTTTTTCGTTCACAATATTTTAAAAGTGGTCGGGATGACTGGATTTGAACCAGCGACCACTTGAACCCCATTCAAGTACGCTACCCAGGCTGCGCTACATCCCGACCTTTAAAAACAAAATCCTGAAAAAAATCAGGACTTGTTTTATAAACTTTATTTCTTGCTGTTAAGCCGGTCTTTAAGCACCTGGCTGTGATGGAATGTCGCAACCTTACGCTTGCTGATAGTCAACGGCTTGTTTGTCTGGGGATTACGACCCTTTCTTTCTTTCTTGTCTTTTACGACAAATTTTCCGAATCCGCTGATCTGGATCTCACCATCATTTACCAATCCTGTTTTAAGCTCTTCAAAGAACATGTCAACAAGTTCTGCTGCATGCCTTTTGTCAACCTTCATCTGCTCGTAAACAAGTTCCGCAAGTTCTACTTTAGTTACGCTCATTTTGTCCCCCAATTTATCAGTTAACGGCTCTGGCTTCTTCGATCACCTTATCGAAAGCCCCGGGATCTTCAACTGCAAGAAATGCAAGTACTTTTCTATCAATATCTATATTTGCTTTATTAAGCATGTCAATAAATGTTGAATAGGTGAGACCTCTTTCTCTGACAGCTGCATTGATTCTTGTAATCCAAAGCTTTCTGAAATCTCTCTTTTTAAGTTTTCTATGCGCAAAAGCATAGGCCCAGCCCCTTTCGACTGTTTCCTTGGCAACTCTGTAGGTCTTTGACCTTGACTGATAGTTGCCTTTTGCGGCCTTCATTATCGTGGCTCTTCTTCTTTTTGCTTTAAATCCTCTTTTAACTCTCATTTTGGACTCCTTTAATTTTAACCGTACGGCAGAAGTTTCTTGAATGCGGGAACATCACAGTTCTCGATCATTACACCCTTTCTCAAATCTCTTTTTCTCTTACGGCTTTTCTTTGTAAGAATGTGACTTTTAAAAGCATGCCATCTTTTAAGTTTTCCGCTACCGTTGGATTTAACTCTTTTTGCGGCTGCTCTATTGGTTTTCATTTTGGGCATAGCACTCTCTCCATCAGTTTTTTTGCGATACCATCATCGTCATTTTTTTATTTTTCACGATACTGTCAAGTTCGATCTGAAGAGTGTCCTCTCCACCTAGTTCCTTAACGATAAGATTGAGATTCTCCAATGCTTTTTCAGCAAACATGATCTCTCTTCCTCTAAAAAAAACAGTGAACTTGACCTTGTTCCCTTCTTCAAGAAATTTTTTGGCCTGACGAACTTTCGTCATAAGGTCGTGCGTGTCGGTATTCGGTCTGATCTTCAGCTCCTTGATCTCGACAACGACCTGATTGGCCTTCGCCTTCTTGGCTTTCTTTTTCATCTTGTACAGATGTTTACCATAATCCATGATCTTGCACACAACGGGGTCTGTGTTCGGGGAAACACAAACGAGATCCAGCCCGAATTCTCTTGCTTTTTCCAAAGCATCCCTTTTTGCAAGGACACCCAGTACCTCACCGGTCGGAGCTATTACTCTCATGGTGCCGGATTTAATCGTCTCATTGACAAGTCCAACACCCTGGGAAGCTGCCGCTCCATTGGATTCGGCTTTACTGTTTTTCATCAATAGTAAACTCCGTTAAAATTTTCCTTGTTTAACATATTTATAAAGTCTTCGACTGTAACGGCTTCCTGTTCACCGCTTCTATTCCGTACACTTATAATTTTAAGATCGGCTTCATTATCCCCGATAACAACAATGTACGGTGTTTTTTCCATTACCCATTCTCTAATCTTATAACCGATCTTTTCATTTCTTTCGTCAAATTTCACTCTTATCCCGTTCTCAACAAGCATATCCCTGAATTTGGAAGCTGTTGCGTTGTGTCTGTCAGAAACAGGAAGAACCGCCACCTGTACCGGAGAAAGCCACACAGGGAAAGCTCCTTTGAAATGTTCAATAAGAACTCCGAAGAATCTTTCGATAGAACCGAGAAGCGCTCTGTGAACCATTATAGGTCTGTGTTCTGCTCCGTCATCACCGGTGTATGAAATATCAAATCTTTCCGGAAGGTTGAAGTCAACCTGAATTGTGGTAAGCTGCCAGAGCCGACCGATCGAATCGGTGACATTTATATCTATTTTAGGTCCGTAGAAAGCTCCGTCACCCTCATTTGTCTCCCATGAAAGTCCGCTTTTTTCAAGCGTATTTCTAAGTGCCTCTTCTGCTTTATCCCAGACCTCTATCTGACCTACATATTTCTGTGGACGGGTGCTCAAAAACAGTTTAAATTCATTGAATTCAAAGCTTCTTAACATGAAAAGGGAGAAATCAAGAACCCTTTTTATCTCATCTTCAAGCTGATCAAGCCGGCAGAAAAGATGTGCATCATCCTGTGTGAATCCGCGAACTCTTTTCAGTCCGTTAAGAGTGCCCGATTTTTCATATCTGTAAACCGTTCCAAGTTCAGCCCATCTGAAAGGAAATTCTCTATATGACCATTTTTTCCTTTTATAAAGCATTACATGGAATGGACAGTTCATCGGTTTTACATAATAATCCTCTCCGTCGATATCCATCGGGCTGTACATACTTTCTTTATAAAAACCGAGATGTCCGCTTGTCTCCCAGAGATGACTGCGACCTATATGCGGAGTGAAAACAAGTTCATATCCGTTCCTGACATGCTGTTTTCTCCAGAAATTCTCAACAACAGTTCTTACTACTCCGCCATTGGGTGTCCATAACACAAGTCCGGCACCGACATTTTCAGAAAAGTCGAAAAGATCAAGGTCGGCTCCAAGTTTTCTATGATCTCTTTCTTTTGCCTCTTCAAGCATTTTTATATGTGCCTCAAGGGCTTCTTTTGTTGCAAAGCCGGTCGCGTAAAGCCGCTGAAGCATTGCGTTTTTCTCATCACCTCTCCAATACGCACCGGCAACCGACATGAGTTTATACGCCTTGATAAAACCGGTGTCGGGAACATGAGGGCCCCGACAGAGATCAACAAAATCACCCGAAAAATAGAGTGACACGACCGGTTCATTAAGGTCATGAATTATCTCAACTTTATAATTTTCACCCATATTGGTGAAAAGTTCAATCGCCTCTTCTTTGGAAACTTCTTTTCTCACGAACGGATGTTTGGCTTTGATTATATCGGCCATCTTCATTTCGATCGCTTCAAAATCTTCCTGTGAGAAACGGTGGGGAGAATCGAAATCGTAATAAAATCCGTTGTCTATTGCCGGACCTATTGTGACCTTGGTTCCAGGGAAAAGTTTCTGAACCGCATCGGCCATGACATGCGAAGTTGAGTGCCTGATTATCTCAAGTCCTTCAGGGCTTTTTGTCGTGATGACTGTCATGCCGCCTGTTTCTACATTTGAAGTTACATCAACGGTTTTTCCGTTCACAGAAACAGCTACAGCCGCTTTTGCCAGACCTGCACCGATCTCTCTTTTAATGAATTCAAGCCAGTTTTCTGCTTTTTCCGAACTTACAATCCTGCCATCCGGAAGAGTCACTTCAAACATTCAACCCTCTTAATGTTGTCTTCCCCCCTGATAATGGTAGGCCCGAGTGGGATCGAACCACTGACCCCTGCTACGTCAAAGCAGTGCTCTCCCGCTGAGCTACGAGCCCCCAGAACAAGGAAAAAGTGCTGATTTTTATAGCAGTTAGCCCTATTATTGTCAATCTTTTTTCAAGAAACAGTGCTAAGTTGCTGAATCTAAAGGAAAAATAATGTCTGCAACATATATTTGAAAGATAAAATTTGTGTTATTTATTAAAAATGTAAAAATGGTCCGGACGGGTTCTTTAAACTTCTAATTTTGCGAGGTAACGGGAAATGGGACAGACTTTTGCTGAAAAGATCTTTTCAAAAATGGCAGGGAGACCTGTTGTTCCGGGTACGATCCTTACGATCAGACCTGATCATGTGCTGACTCACGACAACTCAAGTGCTATTTTTTCGACTTTCAAAAAAATGGGCGGAAAAAAAGTAAATGATCCTGATCAGATCATTATCATCCTTGACCACATTGTTCCGGCAAGTGACGAAAAGGCGGCGACAAATCACCAGACAGTAAGGAAATTTGTCAAAGATCAAGGGGTTAGAAATTTCTATGACGGCGGAAGAGGGATCTGTCATCAGGTTGTAATTGAAGAAGGTTTCGCACTTCCGGGCAAATTTATCGTCGGAAGCGACTCCCACACCACAACTTACGGTGTCATGGGTGCTTTCTCAACAGGTATCGGCAGAAGTGAATCAGCGGGCATCTGGGCAACGGGCGAGATCTGGCTTAAGGTTCCTGAATCAATGAAGATCATTATGAAAGGAAGACCTAAACCGCATGTTTCATCCAAGGATGTTCTTCTCCATATTGCAGGGCTTATCAATGTTGACGGTGGCTTATACAAAAGTGTAGAGTTTTCAGGTGATTACATCGACTCCATCGAACTTGCAGACAGGATGATATTCACAAATATGAGCGTAGAGATCGGTGCAAAGAACGGTTATATCGCCCCCGATAAAAAAGTTTTTGACTATCTTGAAAAAAGAGGAGTAACAAAAGATAAATATGATGTCATCTATCCCGATGCAGATGCTGAATATGCTGAAGTTCTTGAAATAGATGTATCCGCAATTGAACCAGTTGTTGCCGCACCGCACTCTGTTGACATAATCCGGAAGGTTTCTGAAGTAAAAGATCTTAAAGTAGATCAGGTACTTATAGGAACATGTACCAACGGCCGTATTGAAGATTTCAGGATCGCCGCAAAAATACTGAAAGGAAAAAAGATAGCAACTGACACGCGGCTTCTGATACTTCCGGCAAGTTCTGAAATATATCTTGCCGCAATGGAGGAAGGTCTTTTCAAAGTATTCATCGAAGCCGGCGGAATAATTCTCAATCCCGGTTGCGGACCGTGTCTTGGTGCTCACGAAGGGATAATGGCTCCGGGCGAAGTAACAGTTTCAACCGCGAACAGGAACTTCAAGGGAAGGATGGGCTGCAATCAGTCTGACATCTATCTTGCAAGTCCGGCAGTTGCCGCGGCTACGGCGATCAAAGGATTTTTAACTGTTCCTGAAAATTAACTGTAGGAGGAGAATATGGCAATAATAAAAGGAAAAGTTTTTGTTTACGGACATGATGTCAATACAGATGTCATTTTCCCCGGCAAATATACATACACAGTGACAGATCCCAAAGAAATCGCAAGTCACTCTCTTGAAGACGAAGATCCTGCTTTCATTAAAGAAGTTCAACCCGGTGACATCATAATAGCCGGAAAAAATTTCGGTTGCGGATCATCGCGTGAACAGGCGGCATTCTGCTTCAAATATCTCGGAATGGGAGCCATAATCGCTGAATCGTACAGCAGAATATATTTCAGAAACTGCATCAACGCAGGACTCCCCGCTCTGGAAATAAAAAATCTTCTTGGAAAAGTAAAAAGAGGCGACACCGTTGAGATCAACACCGAAACAGGCACAGTTACACTCCCCGACGGCTCGAAAGTGACATTCCCCCCGCTTCCGCCAGAAGTTGACGAGATCATGCAGTACGGCGGACTCGACGAATACATCAAAGCAAAACTCGCCGGGAAATAGTTAAATAAACCTTATTTTCTTAATCATCATCCCCGCATGGAAATGGCTTTTGGGAAGTTAGAAGAATCATCCTTTTTGACAGTGCAGAACTACCAGTATGTTAGTTTTTTTTCTTACTTACTGGTTGGAAGTTAAGAGAGGGGGGGTATTCTTTTGACATATCTTCAGTTTTGCTTTAATTT